>QHTB01000011.1 GCA_003220615.1 Candidatus Rokuibacteriota bacterium | reverse complement strand
GCCGCGCCAAACGTGACTGACACGCGTGACGACGGCGGGCTCACGCGGCCTTCGCCGTCCTCGACAATGACCACATACGTGTAGCGCCGGCCCTCGATCAGTCCCTGGCGGTCCGTGACCTGCACCAGCGCGCCCGTCAGGAGCGGCTTGGTCACCGCACCGGGAGGGCCTGGCATGGCGGTGAGCGTCAACAGCTCGGTGTAACCCGCGATGCGCCCGCGCACGAGGAGCGCCGGCCGCGGATCGCCGACCCCCTCGTCCTCGGTACGATAGACGCGCGCCGCCACGATGTCCCTGAGCCTCGTGTTGTCGGCTCGGCGCGTGGGGGTCGTCCAGGCGAGCTCGACGGCACCGTCGTGGACCTCACCGCGAAGATCGGTGACGGGCACGGGCACGCGCAGGGCCGGGTTGACCGGCGCCGCTTTCTTGCCGCAAGCGCCCAGCGCGAGGACGGCCAGCAGCGCTGGCCAGAGCCGCGTCATGCCGGGCGCGCGACGAGGCCCCGTGCGGTCTCCAGCGCGCGCCGCACCGCCTCGGGGGCGGTCCCGCCCGTCACGGCGCGCGCGCGCAGCGACGCGTCCACGCTGAGGACGCCCGTCACGTCGGCCTCGAAGAGCTCCGAGAACCGGCGCAGCTCCCCGAGCGTGAGCGCATCGAGCGTCTTGCCCTGATCGAGGCCGTAGCGCACGACGCGGCCCACCACCTCGTGGGCCTGGCGGAACGGCAGGCCGCGCCGAACGAGATAGTCGGCGAGGTCGGTCGCCGTGGCGAAGCTCTCGCCGGCCGCCGACCGCATGCGGTCCGTCTGGAAGCTCAACGAGTTGAGGAGCCCGGGCAGCACGCCGAGGATCGCCTCCAGCGTGTCCGCGGAGTCGAAGAACGGCTCCTTGTCTTCCTGCATGTCCGAGTTGTAGCCGAGCGGCAGGCCCTTCATCGTCGTCAGCACCGCGACGAGGTTGCCGTAGAGCCGGCCGCTCTTCCCGCGGATCAGCTCGGCCACGTCAGGATTCTTCTTCTGGGGCATGATCGACGAGCCGGTGGCGAAGGCGTCGGAGAACTCGACGAAGCCGAACTCGGCGGTGGCCCACAGCGTGAGGTCGGCGGCGAGCCGGGAGAGGTGCATTCCGGTGATCGCGCCGGCGCCGAGGAACTCGATGACGTAGTCGCGATCGCTGACGGCGTCGAGGCTGTTCGGGCTCACCGCGGCGAAGCCGAGGTCACGGGCCAGGGCCTCGCGATCGACGGCGAAGCCGGTGCCGGCCAGCGCGCCGCTCCCGAGCGGCAGGACGTCGGCGCGCCGGGCGCAGGCCGCGAACCGCTCGCGATCGCGCTGCAGCATGAACACGTAGGCGAGCAGGTGATGGGCGACGACGACGGGCTGGGCGCGCTGCAGGTGCGTGTACCCCGGCATCGGTGCCTCGACCGTCTCGGTTGCCCGCGCGACCAGCGCGGCCTGCGTGCGCTGAAGCCCCTCGCCGACGCGCGCGACGAGGTCTCGCAGGTACAGTCGCTCGTCGAGCGCGATCTGATCGTTGCGCGAGCGGCCGGTGTGGAGCTTGGCGGCGGCCTGACCGGCCAGCTCGATCAGACGCCGCTCCACGTTCATGTGGATGTCCTCGAGCTCGGTCCGGAACGGAAACGTCCCGGCTTCGAGTTCGGCCCGCACCGTGTCGAGGCCTTTCACGATCGCATCACGCTCGTCGGCGGCGAGCAGGCCGGCCCGGCAGAGGGCGCGGGCCCACGCCGCGCTTCCCGCGATGTCGTGCAGGGCGAGCCGACGGTCGAAGGCGAGGGACGCCGTGAAGCGTTCGGCTGTCGGGTCGGTGCGCTCGGTGAACCGGCCCGCCCAGGGCTTGCCGGCCTCGCGGCTCAAGGCAGCAGGCCGGCGATGTCCGCCATGACGCGTGTGGTCACGTTCTGCCGCGCCTCCCGCACGGTGTCGCCGACTCCATTCGTGAAGCAACGCGGCGGGCCGAAGCGCACGCGGAACGGGTGACGGCGGGGGATGTAGAAACGGCGCCGGACCAGCGCCTCGTACGTGCCGACGATCCCGGCCGGCACGACCGGCACGCCCGACCGCAACGCCAGGAGCGCGACGCCGGGCAACCCGGGCTCGAGCCGGCCACGCGTGCTGAACGGTCCCTCGGGGAAGATCCCGACGACGCGCCCGAGGGCCAGCGCTTCGAGCGCTCGCCGCAGCGCGCCCACGTCCGGTCGCGCCAGGTTGATCGGGATGGAGCCCAGGTGGCGGTGGAACAGGGGATGGAACGGGGTCGCCCGCCAGACGCGGGGCATGACGAGAAACGAGATCGGCGCGGGGACGGCGACGCTCAGGACGACGCCGTCGAGGTAGTTGTGGTGGTTCGCCGCGATGATGCAGGGGCCGTGCGAGGGGACGTGCTCGATACCCTCGATGGTCAGGCCGAACCAGCGGTGCAGCACCCGGGCGATCGGCGGGCGCAGCGCGCGGTGGAGCAGGGGGGCGTCGAGACGGTCGGCGACGTCAACCCGGCCGGCCGCGAGGACGGTGCCCATAGTGCCGCGAGTTATAGCATGGTCACCGGGTGCGGGCGAGGCGGTAGCGTGTGACGGCGGTGTTGTGCTCCTCGATGGTGGTCGAGAACTGGTGGTGCTGGTCGTCCTTCTTCACGAAGAAGAGGTACTTGACCGGGGCCGGATCGAGGACAGCGTTGATCGAGCCGAGGCCGGGATTGGCGATCGGCCCGGGAGGGAGCCCCGGCCGCTGGTAGGTGTTGTAGGGGTGATCGACCGCCAGGTCGGCCCGGGTCAGCGTCCGCCGATCCTTACCGACCGCGTACTGCACGGTCGGGTCGGCCTGGAGCGGCATCCCCCGCCGGAGGCGGTTGTCGAAGACGGCCGCGATGAGGCGGCGCTCCTCCGGCGCCACCGCCTCACGCTCCACGATCGACGCCAGCGTGAGCAGCGCGTGGACGGTCAGGCCCCGCTCGGTCGCGCGGGCTCGCATCTCCGGCGTGAGCTTTTGCTCCATGCGCTGCACCATCCGCCCGACGATCTGCTCGGCGGTCATGCCGCGGACGAACTGATAGGTATCGGGGAACAGATAGCCTTCCACGCTCGACCCTTCGATGGCGTGCACGCGGAGGAAGACCGGATCACTGGCCGCGCGCGCGAAATCGGCGTAGGGAAGAATGCGCTCACGATCGAGCGCTCGGCCGAGCTCGGCGACGGTGTCGCCCTCGCGGAGCAGCACGACGTGCCGGCGAACGTGGCCACTCTCGAGTAATTTCAGGACTTCGGACGTCGTCGCGCCGGGGGGCACCTCGTACTCGCCGGCTCGCAGGGAGCGGTACGTCCCGTGGGCCAGGCTCAGCGCGACGAAGGCCTCGGGGCTGCGGATGGCTCCGTCGTACCACAGGCGGGCGGCGATCTCCGGCAGCCCCAGGTGCGCCGGAATTTCGACGATGCGCGGGGCGTCGTTGGGCGCTTGAGCTGGCGTCACGACCCGCCAGGTCTCGACCGCGCCCAGCCCCAAAACTACCAGGATGGCGAAGGTGCGGAACCGCACGTTCCTTCGAGTCTACACCACCCCTCCGGGCGGCCCCGCGAGGTCTGTTCTATTGTCCGGTCTGTTATACTGGCGCGTCGAGGGGCGCCTTGCCCGGAATTTGCTCAGGGGGTCGCAATGTTGGAGCTGGAGCTTCCTACCCACCACGACTGGAAAACGGCCGAGAACACCTACGGCAAGCTCGTCATCGAATCGTTCGAGCCGGGCCTGGCCCTGACCGTCGGTAACGCCTATCGACGGGTGCTCCTGTCCGCAATCCATGGCGCCGCGCCCACCTGGGTGAAGATCGAGAACGTCCTCCACGAGTTCTCGCACCTGCCCGGTGTGATGGAGGACACGCTCGACATCCTGATGAACCTCCGCAAGGTCGTCTTCCGTCTTCATCTGAACCGTCCGAAGATCCTCCGTCTCAAGGGTCAGGGCGTCGGCGTGGCGAAGGCCGGCGACTTCGAGCCCGACGCCGACGTCGAGATCCTCACCCCCGACGTCCCCCTGGCCACCCTCGACAAGGACGGCATGCTGGAGATGGAGGTGTGCATCGAGCGCGGCCGCGGTTACGTGCCGGCGGAGCGGCGCGAGCCGGAGGCGCTGCCCATCAACGCGATCCTCCTCGACGCCGATTTCTCGCCGGTCAAGCGGGTGAACTTCCACGTGGAGACCATGGGCGAGCGCGAGCGGCTCGTCCTCGAGCTGTGGACGGACGGGAGCGTGACGCCCAGCCTCGCGGTGAGCGAAGCCTCGCGCATTCTGGACGATCACTTCGAGCTGCTGCGCGCCTTCCCCGAGACCGGGCCCGAGACCGAGGAAGTCCAGCGCGACGAGACCGGGCCGCGCGCCGAGCTCAACGACAACCTCTTCCGCAACGTAGACGAGCTCGAGCTCTCCGTGCGGGCATCCAACTGCTTGAAGACGGCGAACATCCGGACGATCGCCGACCTCGTGCAGAAGAGCGAGGGCGAGCTGCTCAAGACCAAGAACTTCGGCAAGAAGTCGCTGAACGAGATCAAGACGATCCTCGGGGAGATGGGCCTGCACCTCGGCATGCGTCTCGATCCCGAAGAATTGGAGCGCCTGCGCTCGCAGTTCGAGCGCTCGTACGAGGCGTAGCCACCGGCAAGCACCGCCCGGTTCGCGTGCCTCGCCTGGCGGACCCGGTTGCCCTCGCTCCATCTCACGTAATAGCCTCCTGTCACCTGCGTGATCCGACGGGAGGCCGACCGATGAGACACAGCACGTTGACCGTGGCGGTGGTCCTGGTGCTCGCGACGTTCCTGGCCAGCGCAACGGCCCAACCGAAATACGTCCTGCGGCTCTCGTCACCGGTGTCGAAGGACCACGCCTTCGGACGTGGCGCCGAGAAGTTCCGGCAGCTCGTCGCCGACTCGACCAAGGGCCAGGTGGACGTCCAGGTCCACCACGCCAACGCGCTCAGCCCCATCCGCGAAGGCCTCGAGATGGTGCGGCTCGGCACCCTCGACTTCCAGGTGTGCGGCGTGGCCCACGTGAGCCGGTTCGTGCCTGAGATGAACACGCTCATCCTGCCGTACCTGTGGAAGGACACCGACACGATGTTCGCGGCGCTCGACGGCCGCATGGGCCAGATCCTCGAGCCCCTCCTGCTCGACAAGGGCTTCAAGGTCGCCGGCTGGTGGGACAACGGGTTTCGCCATGTGTCGAACAGCAAGCGGCCGGTGCGGACCGCGGAGGATCTGCGCGGCTTGAAGCTGAGGACGCTCCCCACCAAGGTCCACGTGACGTTCTTCCGGGCGCTCGGCGTGTCGCCGACGCCGATGGACTGGGCGGAGGTCTACCCTGCGCTGCAGCAGGGCGTCGTGGACGGGCAGGAGAATCCTCCGGGCGTCGTGTACTTCGAGAAGCTCGCCGAGGTTCAGAAGTATTACTCGCTCACGGGCCACGTGAACGAGCCCGTCACGCTCCTCGTCAGCCGTACGGTCTTCACGAAGCTCCCTGGCGACGTCCAGGCATCGATCCTGACGGCCGCCAGGCAGGCCTCGTTGTGGCAGCGTGCCGAGAGCCAGAGGGACAACGACGAGCTGCTCAAGAAGATCGCCGCCGCCGGTATGCAGGTGAACACGGTGCCCGACGCCACGCTGGCCGATTTGCGCAAGGTGGCCCAGAAGATCTACAGCGAGGCCGTCCCGGACCTGGGGCCCAGGGGCAAGGAGCTGGTCGAGATCGGCATCGCGCTGAACAAGTAGCTCGTGCTCGCTCCGCTCGTCCGCGCCGTCGAGGCGCTCGTGCTCGTGGGCATGGCCACGGTGGCGGTGGTCGTCGTCACCGAGGTCATCCTGCGCTACGGCGCCGGGACCTCGCTCATCATCACCGAGGAGCTGTCGCGCTACGGGATGATCTGGGTGGCGCTGCTCGCCTCCGTGCTCGTGCTGCGCGAAGAGGGCCACATCGCCACGGGCGCCGGCGGCTGGCTGGGGCCGCGCGGACAGCGGGCCCTCCGGGTCGTCGCCGAATTGCTCTCGCTCCTGTTCCTGATCGTCTTCGCCGTGGCCGGGCTCCAGGTCCTTCCCGCCCAGCGCGACCAGGACACGCTGACGCTGGGCGTGACGATCTTCTGGTTCTACCTCGCCCTGCCCGTGAGCGCGCTGCTGATGGCGGTCGTGATCATCGCCAGGCTGCTCGGCCTCGACCGGGCCGGTTCGGATCGCGCGGGCGGGGAGCTGTGATCCCGTGCTGATCACGCTGCTCATCGTCGTGTTCGCGCTGACGATGACGCTCGGCGTGCCGATCGCCTTCTGCCTCGGCCTGGCTGGCCTCAGCTTCATCGTCCTGTCGGGAACGGTGCCGATCGCGGTGCTGCCGACGCTCATGTTCGGCGGGATGGATTCGTTCCCGCTCCTGGCCATCCCGTTCTTCATCATCGCCGGCGACCTCATGCAGCGCTGCGGCGTCCTGCCGAAGCTCATCGAGTTCGCCAACAGTCTGGTCGGGCACCTTCGAGGCGGCCTGGCCTACGTCGTCGTGCTGACCAGCATGCTCTTCGCCGGGGTCACCGGCGTCGCGCTGGCCGAGTGCGCAGCCATCGGCTCGATGCTCGCGCCCGCCATGGTGCGCCAGGGGTATCCGGGCGGCTTCGTCTCCTCGGTCATCGCCGGGTCGGCGGTGATGGGACCGATCATTCCCCCGAGCGTGGCGATGCTCATCTATGCGTACGTCTATGGAGGCGGCATCTCCGTCGGCAAGCTGTTCTTGATGGGGGTCGTCCCCGGTGTGCTGGTCGCCGTCGCCCTGATGGCCCTCGTCTGGGTGACCGCGCGGCAGCGACACTTTCCGAAGAGCGACACGAAATTCTCGCTCGGCAGGGTCGTGCGCTCGCTGCGGGGCGCCCTGCTCGGGCTCGTGGTCCCCGTCATCATCCTGGGCGGCATCCTGGGGGGTGTCTTCACGGCGACGGAGGCGGGCGCCGTCGCGGCGCTCTATGCCGTCTT
Organism: Candidatus Rokuibacteriota bacterium; assembly: GCA_003220615.1. Taxonomy (GTDB): domain Bacteria; phylum Methylomirabilota; class Methylomirabilia; order Rokubacteriales; family CSP1-6; genus 40CM-68-15. Next base: position 5,060 of record QHTB01000011.1, on the reverse strand, counting down.
GATCGGCGTCTTCGTGCTCCGCACGCTCGGGCCGCGCGAGCTCGGCCAGTCGCTCCTCGTCGGGGCCAAGACGAGCGCCATCATCTACCTGTTGCTGGGCACGTCGAACGTCGTGTCGTGGATCCTGGTTCGCCACCAGGTGCCGAAGATCGTGGCCCAGTGGTCGCTCGAGCTGACCGACTCGGCGACGGTGTTCATCATCGTCACCATCGCCGTCCTCTTCCTCCTCGGTCTGGCCCTCGAGGCGGTGCCGATCATGATCATGCTCATCCCGGTGCTCGCGCCGGCCGCCGCCGCCTACCGGATCGACCCCCATCACCTCGGGTTGATCATCGTGATGACGGTGCAGACGGCCCTGCTGTCACCGCCGGTCGCGCTCAGCCTCTACGTCGTCGCGACGGTCATCCGGTGCCCGATGCGGGAGGCGAACCGTGAGGTGTGGAAGTTCGTGGCCGCCGTGCTGGCCATCATCTGGGTGACCGCGCGGCAGCGACACTTTCCGAAGAGCGACACGAAATTCTCGCTCGGCAGGGTCGTGCGCTCGCTGCGGGGCGCCCTGCTCGGGCTCGTGGTCCCCGTCATCATCCTGGGCGGCATCCTGGGGGGTGTCTTCACGGCGACGGAGGCGGGCGCCGTCGCGGCGCTCTATGCCGTCTTGATCGGCGTCTTCGTGCTCCGCACGCTCGGGCCGCGCGAGCTCGGCCAGTCGCTCCTCGTCGGGGCCAAGACGAGCGCCATCATCTACCTGTTGCTGGGCACGTCGAACGTCGTGTCGTGGATCCTGGTTCGCCACCAGGTGCCGAAGATCGTGGCCCAGTGGTCGCTCGAGCTGACCGACTCGGCGACGGTGTTCATCATCGTCACCATCGCCGTCCTCTTCCTCCTCGGTCTGGCCCTCGAGGCGGTGCCGATCATGATCATGCTCATCCCGGTGCTCGCGCCGGCCGCCGCCGCCTACCGGATCGACCCCCATCACCTCGGGTTGATCATCGTGATGACGGTGCAGACGGCCCTGCTGTCACCGCCGGTCGCGCTCAGCCTCTACGTCGTCGCGACGGTCATCCGGTGCCCGATGCGGGAGGCGAACCGTGAGGTGTGGAAGTTCGTGGCCGCCGTGCTGGCCATCACGCTCGTGACCGCGCTGTGGCCGGCGATGCCATTAGTCATCCCGAGGCTGTTCGGGTTTTGAGGAGTTTGACATGACTAACGCAAGTGGCAAGCCACGAGTCGTGATCGTCACCGGTGCCGGGCGCGCGATCCCGCGGCAGGTGGCGCTGGACTTCGCGCGGGAGGGCGACCGCGTCGTGGTCGTGGACATGGTGGCTGACCGGGCCAAGCGCACGGTGGCCGAGATCGAGACGGCCGGCGGGACGGCGCTCGCCGTCGCATGTGACGTGCGCGACGAGGCGGCGGTGCGGTCCATGGTCGAGCAGACGGTGCGCGCGTTCGGGCGCGTCGACGTGCTGGTGAATGCCGCCGGTGGCTACACGCTCGGTCGCGTGACCCACGAGCTCTCCGCCGAGGACTGGGACATGGTGGTCGACTCGAACCTCAAGGGGATCTTCCTCTGCTGCAAGCACGTGATTCCGCACATGCTGGCGGCGGGGGGCGGCCGCATCATCAACTTCTCGTCGAATGCCGGACGGACGTCGAGCCCGGCGCTGGGCGTTCACTACACGGCGGCCAAGGCCGGGGTGCTCGGACTGACGCGCCATCTCGCCAGGGAGTACGCGGCGCACCAGATTCTCGTGAACACGATCGCGCCGGGCCCCGCGCTGGTCGAGCGCAACTACGAAATCCTCGACGCCGAGGGCATCGAGCGGCTGCGCAAGGAGATCCCGCTCGGCCGTTACGCCGAGCCGAGCGATCTTTCGGCGGCCGTCAGGTTCCTGGCCGGGGACGGCGCGCGCCACATCACGGGCGCTACGCTCGACGTCAACGGCGGGTACGTGATGGTGTGAGCGCGCGACGTCCTCTCGCGAGCCGCGGAACGTTCGAGTCGCGGAACGTCTTAGAGCGTCAGGCGCTTTTTGATTCGGTCGACGGCTTCTTCGGTCTGATCACGCCGGCCGAACGCGGTGAGCCGGAAATATCCCTCACCGCTCGGACCGAACCCGGCGCCCGGCGTGCCGACCACGTGGGCCTCGGTCAGGAGCTTGTCGAAGAACTCCCATGAGCTCACACCGCGCGGGGTTTTCACCCAGATGTAGGGAGCATTGCGCCCGCCGTACGCGGTGAGCCCGACTGCTTCCACGCCGGCGCGAATGATCGCGGCGTTGTCCATGTAGTAGTCGATCTGGCCGCGGACCTGCCGCCGGCCTTCCTCCGTGTACACCGCCGCCGCGGCCCGCTGGACGATGTAGGGCACGCCGTTGAACTTCGTCGACTGCCGGCGCAGCCAGAGCGCGTTGAGGCTGACCGACTCGCCGGCGCCCGACCGCCCGTGAAGGTCCTTCGGCACCACGGTGAACGCACAGCGCGTCCCGGTGAAGCCCGCCGTCTTCGAGAAGCTCCGGAACTCGATGGCCACCTCGCGCGCGCCGGCCACCTCGTAGATCGAGCGCGGCACGCCGGCCTCGCGCACGTACGCCTCGTACGCCGCGTCGTACAGGATGACGGCGCGCTCGCGGCGCGCGTAGTCGATCCAGCGCGCCAGCGTCTCGCGCGTCATCACCGCTCCGGTTGGATTGTTCGGATAGCAGAGATAGATCAGGTCGACGTGGCGGCTCGGCAAGGCCGGCTGGAAGCCATTGTCGGCGGTGCAGGGCAGGTACAGGAAATCGCTGTAGCGTCCGGCCTCGTCGAGGGCGCCGGCCCGCCCGGCCATCACGTTGCTGTCGACGTACACGGGATACACGGGATCCATGACGGCGACGACGCAGTCGGGAGCGAAGATCTCCTGGATGTTGGCGCTGTCGCTCTTGCCGCCGTCGCTGACGAAGATCTCGTCGGGGCTCATCGCGATGCCGCGCTCGCGGTAGTCACTGGTGGCGATCAGCTCGGTGAGGAAGTCGTAGCCAGGCTCGGGGCCGTACCCTCGGAACGTCTCCGTGCTGGCCATCTCGTCGACGGCCGCGTGGAGGCCGCGGACGACCGCGGGTGCGAGCGGCTGCGTAACGTCACCGATCCCGAGCCGGATGATCTTGGCCTCGGGATGCGCGGCCTGGAAGCTTTTCACGCGGCGGGCGATCTCGGTGAAGAGATAGCCCGCCTTGAGCTTCAGGTAGTGGTCATTGATCCGCGCCACGAGGCCAGACTAGACCAGCAAACGACAGCGCGGTCAAGGCACGCGTTGAAGGCTGCTGCTGCAACGTGAAAATGTCCTCCCCTAACTGCTCCGTGAAAAGGTCCTCCCTCAATGGAGACCTTCACGTTGAGCCGGAAGGAACTGCATCGGCCGGGGCTGTTGAAGGCGCTGTGTGGCGGGCGGCTGACGAATGCCCAGGTGGCCGCCGCCCTCCGGATCACTGTGCGGCAGGTCCGGCGGCTGAAGCGCCGGTTCGAGGCCGGGGGCCCCGGCGCGCTCGTGCACGGCAACCGCGACCGTCCCTCGCCCCGGCGGTTGCCCGCGGCGGTGCGGGACGCGGTCGTGCGGCTGATGACGACCGTCTACGTGGGCTTCAACGACACGCACCTGACCGAGAAGCTGCGGGAGCATCACGCCCTGGGCATCTCGCGCGAGACGGTGCGGCGGTACCGAGAGCAGCTTGGCCACCCTCCGAAGCGCGCGCGCCGGGCGCCGCGCGTCCGGCGCCGGCGGGTGCCGAGCGCCGCGCGGGGGGCCTTGATCCAGATCGACGGCAGCCCCTTCCCCTGGCTCGAGGACCGCGGCCCCGAGCTGATGCTCCTCGGCGCCATCGACGACGCCACGAGCGAGATCCTCGCCTTACAGTTCCGCCCGGCCGAGGACGTCCATGGCTACGTCACGCTGTTTCGCGACGTGTTCACGGCCCATGGCCTGCCCATGGCCGTGTACGGCGATCGCCTGAACCTGCTTGTCCGCAATGACGCCCACTGGTCGGTCGAGGAGCAACTGGCCGGCACCCAGGCGCCGACGCATGTGGGCCGGATCCTGCAGAACCTCGCCATCGGTTACATCGCGGCGCGCTCGCCGCAGGCCAAGGGGCGGATCGAGCGGCTGTGGAATACGCTGCAGGACCGCCTGGTCAGCGAACTGCGCCTGCGCGGCATTCGCACCGTCGAGGCCGCGCAGGCCTACCTGGCCGAGTTCATCACCGACTTCAATCAGCGCTTCGGGAAACCGCCCGCCGACCGCCAGGCGGTGTGGCGCCGGCCGCCGCGCGATCTCGCCCTCCGCCTCGGCTGCGGCTACCGCCGCGTGGTCGCCCGCGACAACACCGTGCGCCTCGGGCCTCGCGTGGTGCAGCTCCGTGGCGCGCGCTCCTACGCCAGGCTGACGGTCGACGTGCGCGAACTGCTCGATGGCCGGGTCGTCGTCCTGCACGACGAGGTCATCCGTGGCGAGGCGCCGTCGCCCGGCCCCACGTTCATCCTCAAACCACGCCGCGCGCCGAGCGGCGACCGCCGCCCGCGTCGCGTCGGTCGCGCTCGGCCGCTGCCGCAGCGCTTGCCACGGCTGGCCCCCAACACGCACACTGGCCGTCGACCGCTCGCCACCCATCCCTGGCGGCGCGCGCAGGCGGCCGCGATTCGGCTGCATGAAGCACGAACCGGGAGGACGTTTTCACGTCGCAGCGACGGAGGACCTAATCACTGAGCAGCGACAGGTGCGCTGAACCGGTGGGCACTTCAAAACCGAGACACGTCGGGGACCGCAGTTGCCGGCCCCACTCCAATCCGAACATAGCGGCCTTTCCGATCGGCGGGTTAGATTGGCAGTTGGGGTAGTCCCCGTTGCGTGCGCGCCCGGGGCCGGCCGGGAGGGGCCTCCGGCGGAGAGTAGGGAGGCGGAACGCGATTTGCGGTTCCTAGCCTCGTCGGTGACAGGCAGCAGTAGTCTGGCAGCACTCTGGTGTCGGCAGCAGGATGAGTGATGACGTGTATCGGCCGATGATGTCGGACGAGTACGTCGCGACGCT
>QHTB01000125.1 GCA_003220615.1 Candidatus Rokuibacteriota bacterium | reverse complement strand
CCGCGAGCGTGTGAGGACGTCGATCAGGAAAGTCGTCTCCTGATCTACCTGCGGAGGACGACGTTGACCATCGTCAGCAGTACGGTGACGATCGCCTCCTCACGTCTTGGGGCAGTAACCGCGCCAGCGCGCGGATCCCGACGTGAAGCGAGAAGTGGAGCGATCAGGAGCGCCACCTTTTCGACGATGCCGGGTTCGTTTCTCTCGTCGTAGTCTTCGCAGGTCATTACGGAATCTTCGGCTACCAACGATGAAGGAACGGTCAAGCAACCTCAGCGTCGCAGAACTCTTCCTCGCGCTCAGCAGGCGGCAGTCGGGGCGGAATACGGCCGCCGTGCAGCAGATCGCACATGAGCCGGTTGTTCTCAGTCCAGTCGTCGCAGCTGCCCGGCGCGTGATGGGCGCACAAGGGCAGCCAGACCCTCCGCGTCGATCTGCCGCCGGGACCGGACCCGTTGCGGGCGCTGCTGATCGCCGCCTCGCGCGAGGAAGTGGACGTCGGCCCATCGCCATCGACGCCGGGGAGACGTGGGGAACGTAGACGTCGGCCCATCGCATCGAGGGCGAGGCCGACCCGCTGCTCGTCGTCACCGACGGGGCGCCGGGGCTGATCGCCGGGGACTGATCCGCGCCGAGATGGGGACGATTACCCGGGCTCCAGACGTCGCCGACATGCAGTGGAGGCGGCCTGTCCCCGAGTTCGGGAATTTCGACAACCAGAATTTCGGAGCGACCCAACGCCGCCACGCATCCTATGGGAGGTCGCGAGCAGGCCCGTGACCGGCGCACTCGTCGTGGTTGAGTTCTCACAACCGCCACATCTTAGTGGGGGGGGCAAGCGCCGGGCCGGTAGCCTGCGCGCGGGAACTCCCTGGAAGCTCGGCGACTGTCGGTAGGGTCTGTCACTACGGCAAGCGCGGACGGCCGGCGGATCGTCACCCGTTCGTACGCCAGCCAGAACTCCTCCTTCACGGTGGCCGGATTGCCGGGGCGCTGAACACGCGCCCGGACCTCATGCCCCCTGCTTGTACGTGACAGGCCGAGACGCGACCTCCCACTCGTCGCCCGCCGCATCGGTGAAGCGATCGCCCTCGTGGAGCTGCGCGGGGAAGACCAGGACCACCTGACTTCCGGTCAGGTTGCCGGCGCGCCGGCATCAGTTCATCCGCCCGTCACGCCCGGATTTCTTCTGCTCCTCGATCGCAGGCTCCGCTACCGTGCCTTGCTTCTCTTCCCGCGTGCCGAGCCCGCACTGCTCGATCTTGTACTGGAGCGTCTTGGAGTCGATCTGAAGGAGGCGGGCCGCCTTCGCGCGGTTCCAGTGCACGCGGTCGAGGACCTCGTTGATGGCCACGCGTTCGGCATCCCGGGCGGCCCGACGCGCGATGTCCTTGAGACTGATCATCTGCTCGGGGTTGACGGTCGCCGTCACCGCCGAGGGGGTCACGGCTGGCCGCGGGCCGCCACCGAGGCGGGCGGCGATCTCCTGGTGAACGGTCAGGGCGGTGCCGAGCACGACGATGCGCCTCGCGGCGTTCTCCAGCTCACGGACGTTGCCCGGCCAGTCATACTCGAGGAAGACGCGCATGGTGTCAGCCGGGACTTCGATTTTGCGAGCGTACTGGAAGGTGAACTTGGTGAGGAAATGACCGACGAGCACCGGGATCTCCTCGCGCCGCTCGCGCAGCGGGGGGATCCGGATCTCGAAGACATTCAGGCGGTAGTACAAATCTTCCCGGAACTGATGGGCCTGCATCGCGGCCTTGAGGTCACGGTTGGTGGACGCGATGAGCCGCACGTCGGTGCGAATGATCTTCTCCCCACCGACGCGGGAGAATTCGCCGTCCTGCAGGACGTGCAGCAATTTGGCCTGGAGCCCCAACGGGATCTCGCCGATCTCGTCGAGGAGGAGCGTGCCCTGATCCACCGCCTCGAATTTGCCGGGCTTCTGCCGGTAGGCGTCGGTGAATGCGCCCTTCTCGTGACCGAACAGCTCGGATTCGAGCAGCTCGCCGGGAAGCGCCGCGCAATTCACCTTCAAGAACTGCCGATGGACGCGAGGCGACGCCAGGTGAATGGCCCGGGCCACGACTTCCTTGCCGACTCCGCTCTCACCCTGCAGCAATACGGTGATATCGAGAGCGGCCACCTTCGCGATCAGGTCCCGAATCGCCTGCATCTTGGCGCTGCTGCAGAGCCGCAGCTCCTCAGTCATGGACCATCCCCTCGGACCGATGGAGTGGCAATCGTGTGCACCCAGGTGCACGGAGAGTGGCCAGCACGCTGGCGATGACGGATCACCACGAACGGCTCGGCGGTCAGCGTGGTGGGCCATTCCAGGACCCCTTGAACGAGGCGCGGATCGCCAGGGGCGGCGTGGGCGAGGGAAGCGAGCGCGAACGTGAGGCTCAGGACGACGAACCACCGTCGCGTGGGAATCAGTGCCGCACCACCTCCGAGCATGATTCCCCAACGAAGAAGACACCGTCGCGTGAGTTCCATCGACCCCTCCCAGGCCGATCCGTCCTCGAGCTGGGAGCCCCGATCTCCCTCGGTTGGCGCACGGAATATAGGAAGGACGGCTAAGAGGATCAATTGATCGTCCGTCATAGGCCTCCCTCCTACAGGGGCTTGCTGACGACGGCAGGCTCCTGGTCGAATTCTTCGACGCGACACCCAATAATCGCGGGCCGCCGACGATGACCGCGCTGACCGGGAATCGGGTGCCCGGTACCCTGTGCCATCTTCCGATGGTTACAGCCGGAGGAGTGGACGGACTTCCGCGTCCTGCACAGGGGCAATCCCTTCAAGAACGCGAAAACGATGATCGGTCGCGAGCCGGAGAAATGTTTGCATTCCATTGGCCCGTGAACGACTGGTACTCCGTCCCGGCGAACGACTATCTGGACAAGCGCCGTCTTGAGTACGCCCGCGAGGAAGCCCGCGGGGCCATCGTTTATCGTCGTGAGTCAGGACAGTCCGGCGGACGAGTCTACTTCTCTCCTGACTGCTCACTCACCATCCTTGCGGTTTTCTAAACGAAGATCACGGCGAATAGGGAGTCGGGGCGCCGTTTTGCGAGGCGGGGCACAGTCTTCATCGCAATCGGCGCCATGGTCGCAGTGCTCAACGCCAGCGTGCTGGCCGTCACGTTTGACGCCCGCAGCCGGGGCGCTTGCACGTTCGGAGCCTGTCCCCCACCGCCGTCAGCACGTCCATCGCATTGATGACGTACCGATCGGATGGCCCCAGGGTCTCGACCCGTGGACTCAGAGGCCCGTGGAGGCCTTTGGCTCCGGGAAGTAACACTTGCGTGCGCTGAACTCGGTGCTCCCACGGCTGCTTCTGGCGCAGCGCCTTTAGGCCCCCTGGAGGTGAGCCTGGACGTCGCGCAGTTCGGCCCATTCTAGCGTCCCGCTGGCATGCAGGTTTGCTTCGGTGGCGCGTTCCGATACGGCCAAGGAGTCAGTGCCATGGAAAGAATCTTTACAACATAGGGCGGCCGCGGAAGCACAACGTCGACCCGGGGAAGGCCCGCGCGCTCCTGGCCGAAGGGCTCTCATTGAGAGCTGTTGCCCGAACGCTCGGCACGCATCACACTGTCGTCGCACGGGCCGTGGGGACCGCGTAGGGCGGCCCTGGAGATTCCGAATCGATCGATCAGCCTGGCGAGGCCGGAAGCGTCCTCAAAGGAAGCTCGTGTGAACAAGGCGGTCCTGGCCGGAGAGTTGGCCACTCGTTTCAGGATGCCGCAGGACAAGGCGGCCACCGTCGTGCAGGCGGTCTTCGACGCCATGACGGCCGCGCTTGTTCGGGGCGACAAGATCGAGGTTCGCGGCTTCGGTAGCTTCCACGTCCGTCGGCGGAGGGCCAGGGTTGGATACAACCCGAAAACTCGAACGCCTGTCGACATCCCCGCAAAACGTGTCGTGTACTTCCGAGCAGCGAGAGAGATGCGACGCCTGCTTGCTGCTGGACCTACGGCCGCGGACTAATCGAACGCCCGCCCCTGGCACAAATCCTTTTGTCGACCCGTCTCAGAAGTCTCGGTCGAATCAGGAGGGCAGTGGACGCCAGCAGGGCCGGCACTCTCGCGGCACAGCTGGCGCGCAAGAGCAGCGTCACGCAGGGCTATATCGCCAAGCTGGAGCTCGGGATGAAGAAGAATCCGTCCCTGCCGACGATCAAGAAGCTAGCCCGCGCCCTCGGCGTGCCGGTAACGGAGCTGCTGGAGTAGGGAGGAGACTTTTATGGCAACGG
>QHTB01000110.1 GCA_003220615.1 Candidatus Rokuibacteriota bacterium | reverse complement strand
GCGGCGCTTGTCGTGAAACAGGATGTACCGGCGGATCCACGCGACGTAGACGCCTTCGGTCCTCCGGCTGTAGTGGCGAGCGCGAAGCGCCGCGCGGACGCGATCGAGCAGGCGGGGCGCGCGTGGTTCTGCTTCGCGCACCATGAGCGCGTGGTCGTGCCGGCCGTCTCGGAAGCGCAAAGCGCGCGAGCTGATCTGAGCGATCGTCATCTCACATCCCGATCGCGAGCAGGTGAGTCGCCGGCAGTTTAGGAGATGAGCTTTAGTTCCGCAAGTCGCGATTTCGATACACTCAGCAGGCGGCCGAGCATGACCCTGGCCAGATCGGCGAGCGATAGCTCGTTGAAGAGTTCAGGCGTCGCGGGTAGCGCATCGCCGGAGCGGGCGGCGACCCAAGCCGGTGACGACGGTGCTACTGCACGTTGGCACTCACCGAAGCGCCACCGGTGACGGTGAAGGTGCACGTCTTCACCTTGCTGCCGCCGCTCGAGCAGGCTCCAGACCAGATCGCGCTGCGACCGTTCGAGACGCTGAGGGTGATCGACGTCCCGGTCGCAAACGTCGCCGAGCCGGTGCTGCCGACCGTGACGCTGATCCCGGCAGGGCTCGAGGTCACTCGCTCGCCGCTCCGCCCAGTTGCCGTCACCGTCACCGTCGCCGATTGAGCGGGCGGCGGTGGTGGAGGAGGCGCGGCCGCCGGATTCACCGACAGCGTGGACGTCCGGGTCGCACCACCGAAAGTGGCGGTGATCGTCACCGGTGTGGAGACCGTCACGGTGGTCGTGCCGATCGCGAAGTTCGCGCTGACGGCACCGGCGGTCACAGTCACGCTCGCAGGCACGCTGGCCACGGGTGCGTTGCTACTCGACAGTCCGACGATGGCTCCGCCGCTGGGTGCGGCCGCGGTCAACGTCACCGTTCCCGTGGATCCGGCGCCGCCGGTCACGCTCGTCGGATTGACCGTTACCGAAGTCAGGCTCGGCGCCGCCGGCACGGGGGTGACGGTCAGCACGGCCGAGCGTGAGACGCCGCCGAAGGTCCCAAGCTCGCGCTCGTCGCCCCCGCCGGCACCGTCGCGCTCGCCGGAACACCCGCGACCGCGGTGTTACTGCTGGCGAGGGTGACCGTGGCGCCAGCCGCCAGGGCCGCTGCGCTGAGCGTGATCGTGCCCGTCGAGGACGCTCCGCCGGCGACGGTCGAGGGGCTCACGGCGAGTGCCGAGATGCTGAGGGCGACGTCGCCGAAGGCGCACTTGGTGACGAAGGCGTCGCCCCAGAAGATCAGCGTGTTGCCCGTGAAGATCACGTCGAGCGCCCCTGGGGTCGTTGGGAAATCGGCGGAGTACGTGACACCCGTGACGTAGGCGTTGCCTGCGGCGTCGAGCGCAATGTCGGCGCCGCTCTCGGCATTCGTTCCGCCGAGGAAGGTCGAGTAGAGAAGGGCCGAGCCCGTGGCATTCAATCGGGTCACGAAGGCGTCCGAGGGGCCGCCATTGAAGCGGGGCCGGAAGCCGTCGACCGTCGTGGGGAAATCGAGAGCGCTGGTCCCACCCGTCACGGAGGCGTTGCCGGCGGTGTCCACGGCGACGGCCGCGGCGCCTCCGCTCCGTCCCAGGAACGTGGAGTACACCAGGCCCGAGCCGGTCGGGTTCAGCTTCGTCACGAAGACGTCGTTACCGGTCGGCGTGGTCGCGAAGGCGCCCGGTGTGGTGGGGAAATTGAGCGAGAGCGTTCCGCCCGAGACGTAGGCGTTACCCTCTGCATCGATCGCCAGGCCTTGACCAGAATCGAAATTGGATCCCCCGATGAACGTCGAGTAGATGAGGCCGGAGCCGGTGGAGTTCAGCTTGGTCACGAACACGTCGAAGGCGCCGTTGTGGGTCGTATCGAACGCCCCGGCTGTCGTGGGGAAATCGGCGGACCTGGTCGAGCCCATCACGAAGGCATTGTTCTGGGCGTCGAGCCTGATACGCGCGCCGAACTCGTTGTCGAGCCCGCCCAGGTAGGTCGAGTACACCAGCGCCGAACCCGTGGCGTTGAGCTTGGTGACGAACGCATCGTTACCGCCGCCCGAGGTCCTCGAAAAAGCGCCGGGTGTCGTGGGGAAGTCGTGAGAAGTCGTCTGCCCCGTGACGTAGGCGTTGCCCGCCGCGTCGACCGCGATGCCGAGGGCGTCGTCGACGTCCACTCCTCCGAGGTAGGTGGAATAGACGAGGGCCGTACCGGTCGGGTTCAGCTTGGTGACGAAGGCATCCAGCGGGTCAGCCGGCCGCGGCGTAGGAATGAACTTGATGGCCCTCTGGAACGCGCCGCCGGTCGTCGGGAAATTAGACGACCCGGTCTGGCCCGTGACGTACGCGTTGCCGGCCGCATCGACCGCAATCGCTCGGCCGAAGTCGAAGCCCGAGCCGCCGATGTACGTGGCATAGATGAGCGCCGAGCCCGTGGCGTTCAGCTTGCTCACGAAGACATCACTGACGTTGGTCGTGCTGTTCAAGCGGGTCCGGAAGGCGCCGGCCGTCGCGGGGAAATCGAGCGATTGCGTCGTCCCCACGATATACGCGTTGCCCGCCGCGTCCACCGCGATGCCTGCGCCGATTTCATGACTGTTCCCACCGAGGAAGGTGGAGTAAGCCACGCCCGGGTCGACGATCAACTCGCGCTCCGGGTCGTAGCCCTTTCCGACCGCGAAGCCGTAGCCTGTCTCGGCGCTTCCTCCGTCGGTCAGCGCGTAGCGGCTTTCCACCGGTACCCGCACCCCGGCGATCTCCTGATAGGCCAGTGGAGGCGAATCCCGCAGCACGCCCGTCGACGTCTTGATCAACAGCGCGCCGGCGCCGTCGAGCGATAGCCCCGAGGACCCGAGGTAGGCCAGCCGGATATTGGCCAGCCGCGCCCCGGGCCGCACGCGGAACTCGTACTTCAACTCTCCGCCCTGTCCGGTCAGCGCCATGTCTACTCCCGGCCACAGATCCCGGTAGAGGACCTGGCCGTAGCGGGACAGGTTCGTCTGCCAGCGTGCCGGATCGCTGCCTCGGAAGTAGTTGACCTCTCCCGGGGCACGCTTGCCCCCCGTCAACGCAACATTCGGATTGGCGCCAACGAACTTCAGCGCAAGGATGACTCGATCGAGCGAGAGGACGATCTCCTCGCGGGTGAGATAGAACGCGTACCGCGACCCCTCCGCGACGTAGCGGACCCGTGCGTCCGTCTGACCCTGGTTCTCGACGAACGCGAGCGGAAGCTTCGCGTACGCCTGGAGTGCCTGGTCTGGATTCACCTCGAGGGGTGCTGCCGCTGACGGGGCCGCCTCGCTGGTCCCAGCGTGAAAGAAGAGGAGGAAGGCCAAGCCGACGAGAGACGCGATCTTGGGTTTCGTGACCAGTTCTCCCAGACTTCTCCGACGGTGCACGGCGCGGGGGTCCGCGTGGACAGACGAAGACGCAGCATTTTGGGCGCCAATCGCACGACCGTACGGAAACCAGACGCCTCGGAAACGCCAGGGCAAGCCGAGCTCGAGCACGGTAAGGCCCGCCGACTCTGTCCAGAGATATATGAAGCCGCGGTGAGGCGGGGTGCGCGCGGCTCCACGTTCTGGTCAACTGCGGAGCTCGGGTGCGAGATTCGCGACGTGCGTGTAGTCGTCTCGACCGATGTCGCGGCGAAAGCCGAGCTTCTCGTAGAGACGGGCCGCCGCTGCATCGTTCGTGCGCAAGCGGACGTCGTCGAATCGGCCGTGGGCGGCCTTCATGACGCGTTCCACCAGTTGCCGGCCCACGCCCATGCGGCGGAACGCGGACAAGACGTACAGGTGCCGGAGCCTTCCGACGCGCTCATCGCCTGCATAAGGGTCGATATTGAGCCCGCAGACTCCGACGAGTCGTCTATCGATGGAGGCGCCGAACAGGATCTCTCCCGGGCGGTCGAACCGATTCGCACCCGTGGCCCACTCGTCGGCCAGCCTGCGGACCAGGCGCAATCCAAGCCGTTCACTTTCCGCGACGAGCTCGCCGACCGAAGACGACGTGAGATCGTGCAGCGGTTCGATCGCGACGAGTCCGACGTCGCTCACTCGCCCTTGAGATCCTGGCCGATCATGATCCGATGACCGTCCACGGTTCGTAGCCCGAACTCGCGCATTCCCCACGTCTCGGTTGTCAGCGGCTTGATGATCTCCGCGCCTGCCGACCGGACTCGCTGGTAGTAGCCGTCAGCGTCATCGACGACGAGATAGCCGAAGTACGAGTGATCACCGAGCTGCCGGGCAGGGAGAGCATCGGGGCACTCGCCGGCCATGATCCGGCAGCCACCGCGCACGAACATTCGCCAGCCCGGATCTCCCATCTCGCGAATCTCGAAGCCGAGCACGTCGCGATAGAAGGCGCTCGATCGCGACAGGTCAGGGACCGCGAGCACGAAGAGGGCGCGGCGGATCGTCATCGGCCCAGCGCATCTTCGAGCGTCTTGCGCACGGCCGGCCACTCGGCCCGCATGATCGAGTAGTACGCGGAGCTGCGAACGGTACCGTCCTGGCCCGGCATGTCGCCGCGGCGGACGCCTTCGAACATCGCGCCCAGCCGCTCGATGGCGCGACGGGACCTGGCGTTGCGCTCGTCCGTCTTCAGCGAGACACGATGCACCTGCCAGACGTCGAAGGCGTGGGAGAGCAGCAGGTGCTTCGCCTCGGTGTTGCACCGCGTGCGCTGAGCCGACGCGGCGAGCCAGGTGGCGCCGATCTCCACCGCATCGGGGCGGTCGGTTCGCTGGAGCGGAGATCCGGGAGGCCAGCGCCATTGCTGAACGTCGAGGTAACTGGTCGAGCCAACGATTCGGTCGTGCCAGATGATCGCGAACGGGATCCGCCGACCGATCTCGTGATCGGCCAGCGCCGTCTCGATGTAGCGCTTCGCATCCTCGACGCCGTCCGGAACTCGGGTGTAGACGTACTGATCCCTGGACTCTGACGCGGCCATCGCAAGGGCGGTCGCGTCGGCAAGCGACAGGAGACGGAGCGTTACCGTCCGGCCCCGAAGAACGATCGCGTCCATAGCTTCACCTTCACCGCGGAAGACTCACTTCGCTCGGCGGATCTGGCAGAGATACGCCCGGTGCGGAACCGAGCCGCTGATCGGGTCGCTGGCGGCGTCGCCGATGACGAGGTTGAGGTTGGCGCCGTCGGGACCGAAGGGATCGTAGCCGGGCGCACCGATTTCCGGGCAGGCTTGCCACCATCCGTGCTGAGCGCAGACGACGCCCGGCGCCAGGCTCTCGTTCAGGTTGACGCGGGCGCGGATGCGGCCTTCCGGCGTCTCGATGATCGCCCAGTCGCCGGCGCGAAGGCCGCGATCGGTGGCGTCCGCCGGGTGCAGGTCGACCTCTGGATCCAGGGCGCGCCGTCGCAGACTCGGAAGCCCGCGATGCTGGCTCTGGCAGAACTGGGTGTGCTTGGCGCACGTCAGGACCAGCGGGTAGCGCTCCGCCAGATCCGGCCGGGAGCGCGGGCCGATCAGCGGCTCCTCGTACTCGGGCAGCGGCGAGTAGCCGTGCTCGAGCAGCGTCTCCGAGTAGAGCTCGATCTTCCGGGTCGGCGTCGCAAATCCCTTCGGCACGCCCTCGGTGCGATCGGCATATTTTTGGTGGCGTGTCTGGAGAGGCACGCGCACGCCCGCCGGATTGTCTCGGAGCGCTTCGAGCGACACGCCCGAGGGGCCGAGCTGGTGGCGGTAGGCGGCGTCGACGTCACCGTTCCAGAAATGGGCGCCGAGACCGAGACGGCAGGCGAGATCGAACACGATCTCCGTATCGGAGCGCGCCTCGCCGCGCGGCTCCACCACCGGACGCCGGAGCTGCACGAGCGACTGTGCCGACGGGCTCACCTCGAAGCCGATCTTCAGGGCTTCGCGCTCGAACGGCGTCGCCACCGGCAGCACGACGTCGGCCAGCGCGGCGGTCGGCGTCATGAAGAGATCGGCGTGGACGTAGAAGTCGAGCGCCGACAGCGCGGCGCGGCCGCGGCGCGCATCGGCGTGGGAGAGGAGCAGGTTGGCCCCGAAGCCGACCAGGCCTCGCACCGCGTACGGTTGCTGTTCGACGATGGCGCGATACACCTCGCCCGTCGTGACGTTCTCCCAGCGACCGGGGCCGAGCGGCCGGTCGGGCAGGCCAAGCGCCCGGGTGCGCTGCTGCGGCGAGATCAGCTCTTCGCCGGCGACGTTGGGAGACGGCACGGCTGGAAACTGGACGTTGCCGCCCTCGACGTCGAAGGATCCGGTCAGGGTGTAGAGCAGCGAGATCGCGCGGGCCACCTGGGTGGCGTTGCTCTGCTGCTCGACGCCGCTCCACGCGTAGTAGGCGACGGGCCGCGATTCCCAGAGCATCCGGGCCGCGTGCTCGACGTCGTCGGCCGGGACGCCACAGATCTCCTGGACCGCGTCGGGGGAGTAGCGCCGACAGACCTCGGCGGCGAGATCGAAGGCCGTGCGACAGGCGACCCCGGCTTCGCGCGCGCCGATCGTGTATTCGCCGAAGAGCGCCGGCTCGCCGCCCTCGCGCTGATAGCGAAGAAGCGCGGGATCGTAAACGACGGGCGTCCCCGTCGTTTCGTCCCAGGCGACATATCGGCGCGCGCTTCCCGAGGGCGCGACGTCGCGCTCGGTGAGCAGCCGTCCGTTGTCCGAGCGAACCAGGAGCGGGCCGTTCGTCCACTCGCGGATGAAGTCGCGATCGTACCAGCCACGCTGGATCATGACGTTGGCGATGCCGAGCGCCAGCGCGCCGTCGGTGCCGGGCCGCACGCGCAGCCAGAGGTGAGCCTTGGTGGCGAGCCCGGCGCGGCGCGGATCGACGACGATGAGGCGAGCGCCGCGGCGGAGCGCCGCCGCTGCCGCGGTCGCGTGCGACAGTCGCGCGACGCTCGGGTTGTAGCCCCAGAACAGGATGCAGCCGGCCTTCTCGAGATCGGGCATGGGCGTGCCCGCCGTGCCCATGCCCATGCCGTAGGTGTAGCGCGTCGCATAACCGCGGCCCCAGCCGCACAGCTCCAGCGAGCCGCAGTGGTTCGGGCTGCCGAACGCTCGCCCTAGCCGCTGGATCCAGGCCGCCGAGTCCGCGATGGCCGAGGTGGACGGCGAGACCATGCTGAACACGACGCTCTCGGGACCATGCTCGTCGGCCAGTTTCCGCAGCCGTGTGGCCGTGAGATCCAGAGCTTCGTCCCAGCTGATCTGCTGCCAGCCCGGATCGGCGTCGCCCTTGGGCCGCGTCCGCTTCAACGGGTGGAGCAACCGTTCCGGATGGTAGACGAGCTCAGGTGCCGCGCGGCCCTTGGCGCAGAGGGCCTGGCCGGTGGGGTGCGACGGGTCCGGCTCCAGCGCGACGAAGCGGCCGTCCTCGACGACGGCGATCGAGCCGCACCGGGAGACACAGAGCGCGCAGTATCCCTGAATCCGCGTGGCACTCGCCCTGGCGCTCATGCGATCGGCTCTCGCACGCGATACCTCAATGTCCAGAAATGCTCCAGCTCCTCGTACACGAGATCGGACGCGTACGGCTCGAAGCGCTCACGGAAGAACGTCTCGTCGTAGAAGTTCTTGATGATCTCGAACTCGCCGCCGTTCTCGAGACGTCGCAGTTCGTACCGATTCCCGGCGCCATCGGTTCGGCTAGTCGGCACGTGACGGCGGCGTCCCTCTGTTTCCCGTTCGTCCATCATGAAGACGATGGCTCCGGCCATGAGATACGAATGGAACGCCGCGAGAAACGTGGCCATGCGCGAACGATCGACGTGGGAGATCCAGAAGCCGGCGTGACCGCCGTCGAAGCTCGGCGCACCGTGACACGCGACGTAGGCGTCACGCTGTTCGAAGCGAACGTTGGCCCTCGTGTCGTGCCGTGAACGGGCGATCGTCAGCGTCGTCTCGTTCACGTCGATGGCATACACCTCGGTGGCCGACCGCGCGATGAGGCGCGTCCAGTACCCGGTCCCGCACGCGGGCTCGAAGACTCGCCGGCCCGCGAACACGCGCGTGATCTGCTCCTCGAGTCGGCGGAGATCAGCCTGCCAGGGCGGCAAGTCATAGACGCGATCGTATTCGCGAGCGCGCTGGGCGTAATAGGTGACCGTCTCGTTCACTGGGCGCCAACGTCCTTTCCGATCTCATATCGCCGGCGAGCATTCGTCGGTCAGACACTGCCCTCGGTTTCGACGACGAGCACGCGCGCTTCCCCGATCGGGCGGGCCACGTGCTCGGGGCCCGCCGAGGCGAAGAACACGTCGCCGGTTTCGAGGACGACCGACCGCTCGTGACCGTTCTCCTTGACGCACATCTCGACACGCCCGTCGAGCACCGCGAAAACTTCCTCGCCATCATTGACGTGCCAATGATACGGCGCGTCGGTCCAGTGCAGGCGCGTGGTGATGCCGCGCATATTGGCGATGTCGAGGGCGCCCCACGGGCGGGTCGCGCGGAACTCCTTGCTGCTGCCTTCATGTCCGCCTCACCGCGTCGATGGGCACGCTATTCGGCGATCGGGGCGGCGTCGCTTCCCATTCCAGGCGCTGTTGCACGTTGGCCCAGTCGATGGCTGCCATGCCACCCTCCTCGTCCGCGCTATTGAGGGCAACATACTCCGGTATCGACCACTGCGATATCCCCGGCCGCCTGACGACTCCGTGAAAGCACACGGCGAACGCCGCTCGACGAATTTGGCCCCGTACGCCGCCCAACGGTAATGTAGGAAGCGCGTGAATATCCGGAGACTCGCCTTGGGCGCGGCGTTCGGAATCCGAAGCAGAACGGGTTTCCTGGCGGTCGTCGCGCTGCTGACGCTCGGCTGTGCCGGCCGGGCGCTCCTCGTACGCGATGACCTCACCGCGAAGGATCTCGGGGCGCTGGTCGACTCCGACTCGGCGCGGGGACTCCTCGCTGATCTGCTCGCGCACCGATCGGTCACCGCGCCAGACATCGTCCAGGAGGCCGGCACGAACGCGAATGCCGACCAGCCGGCGCTGCGTGAGCGGACGCGGCTTCGCGAACTGTCGCAGAAAGTGTCGCTGGACTTTGCCGCGCTCTCTTTCGCCCGCGCGATCAGCGCAGACGGGATGAGCCACGCGGTGCAAGCGTCCTTTTACCGGTTTCTCCAGGACGGCGTGGCCGATGCGGAGCTGAGCCTGCGGCGGCCGGGAGCGTTTCCGTACACGGTGCTGTTCGCGCCGTCGTGGATGTACCGCAGTCACCCCGAGACTGGCGCCGACTTCGCGTACCAGCGTCGAGTCCTCGACCGGCTCGGCGTCGTCAACCGGCTCATCGCGAGCCGCCAGGACGCTTCAGTCGAGGAGAACGCCGCGGCGATTGCCGCCGCGGTGCGCGCCGAAACGCGCGACGGCAAGGGCCTGATCCTGGTGAGCGCCAGCAAGTCAGGCGCGGAAGCGGCGTTGGCCCTTTCCCGCGTGCTCGCGCCCGAGGAGACTGCTCCTGTGGTCGCGTGGATCAACATCGTGGGGGCGCTGGGTGGGTCGCCGCTCGCCGATACCGCGTTGCGCCCGCCAACCTCGTGGGTGGCCCGCTCGGTCTTCTGGCTGAGGGGCTGGGACTGGGCAAGCATGGTGTCGATGGCGACGGAGGCGAGCCACGAGCGGCTGCGTGGCGCCCGCATGCCGGAGTCGATCGCGGTCGTGAATCTGGTGGCCGTCCCGCTCTCGGGCACTGTTGGCGCCACGGTGTTTTGGGGCTACAAGATTCTTCGCCGCCACGGTCCCAATGACGGTGCAGTGCTGCTGGCAGACACCGTGTGGCCCGGCGGCATCAACGTCGTTGTCCTCGGGCCCGACCATCTCTTCGCGCCCCGGGAGAACGACGCCCACAGCCTCGCCATGCTGCGGACGATCGCCGTGGCCATCCAACTTCACCGTCTCCCTTCGGAGCCCGCAGCCCTGGTTGGCTCGAGGAAGGGCATGGCGATCGGGATCGACGAAGACGGCGTTAGCCGCGCGAGATAGGCAATCAACGACCCGGCCGTTCCGTGCTCGGGTGACTACCCGGTCCGGGCAGCGCGGCCTTCCGCCCACCCTGCAGCTCGCCTTCGATCAGCGAGTCGATGTCCGGGTAGGCGTTGATCGTCAACGCATCGTGGATCGGCAGTCCACCCGTATCGATCGACGGCCCGTAGACGCTGTGGACCTGCCGCCCCATCAGCCGTAGCAGCGTCGTCTGCTCGCCCCGATGATGCGCGGTGTGGGCCACCCGCCGCACCATGGTCCACGCCCGGCTGTGCGTCGTATCGAAAAAGGCAACGTCCTCGGCCCACCACGCCTCGTTCTTTTCTCTCAGCCGCGCGAGCCGTCGGCCGGAATCGTCCGCGTAGCGCTGGATGAAGGCCAGGCGGGTTTCCGTCCCGGGCAGCGGCGGGCTGCCGAGGTCGATGTCGAACATGGTCCGGAACCACCGATCTTCGCTCTGGCACTGATGGACCATGTGCTCGTGAGCGGTCCGGTCACGGTCGAGCCGTGGGTGCGGGCGGACGTCGAGATCCTCATCCCTGAACATGCTCCACACGTTGAGGGTCTTCAGCCGCTCGCTCGCGTACGTCTCGACGAGAAACGAATAGACCATGATGTTCTCCTGTGGCGCCACTCATGCCCGACCCTGGAGCGCCCGGGCGAGCTGGTCGAGGTGGTTGTCGTCGTGGGCCGCAAGACGCGCGACCCAGTCGCCGAGCGTCAGACGACCCCGCCCGAGATGCAAACCTCCTCGCCGCCACTCCGCCGGCGACAGCGATTGCAGGAGCGTCAGCACCTCGGCGCGGCGCCGTTCGAATGCGGCGAGGGCCTCACGCGTGTCGTTGCGGAGATATTGACGCTCCTCGGCCCATTGCTCGGGATCCAGGGGATGGCGGATCGCGCCACCGATTCTCCAGGCCGCCAGATCGTTCGCGCTCGCTCCGAACACGAGGATGGGAGGCTCGTCGAGCGCCACGACCGTGTGGAATCGGATCTGGAAGAGCTCCTCGACGTCACGAAGGTGGCAGACGATCTCTTTGGCGGCCCAGCTCCGGGTGCCGGGACGCCGGCATAGCTCGGCGTCCGTCTTGTCGGCGATGGCTCGCTCCAGGTCGCCCGGCGTTCGCCGGAGACGATCGAGCCGCGCCTCGGTCGACATCCCGCCATACTCATCGGCCGTCGGCATCCAGGCCCCTAGATGTCTTCGACCAGGACCAGCCGCGTGACCGCCGTGACGGAGCGAGCCTTATGGGCGCCGGCTGGCCCGGCGGGAATGAAGATCCCAGCGCCTTCGGGGTACGAGATCACCCGGCCACGGAAGTCGATTTCGAGCGCGCCGGACACGACGAGGCCGACGTGGCCTTTTTCGCACCAGTCGGGCTCGACGAACTCCGAGGTGAACTCGACGAGACGAAGCTGCTTCGCGCCGTCCCGATGGACCTTGAACCGCGCTCCCGGGAGCGAGGACTGCCAGGGAAGGGCGTCGAAGTCGACCTTGAACGAGAGCATCAGCAGCCGGTGCCCTCGGAGAATTCTCGGACCTTCAGGCAGCGACGATCGTAGTCCGTGCCTCGATCGTCGAGCACCACCGTGCCGTCACGGTCGTCGATGTACCTCAGCGTGTAAACATGGCCGGGCAGGGTCGCGGCCTTGACGAGCTTGGGCTCGTTGAAGATCGCGTCGCACAGGGCTCCGCACAGGAGGTGATAGCCCTTGACCTGGATGAATCGGACCTGAAATTCGTGCTCGCCCGGCAGCACGTACGCGTGGGAGGTTCGCCCGACTGACCCGGCTTCGACGCCATCGATCTTCTCGACGATCAGGCCTGGCGTGACGAAGATGTTCTTGGTTCTGGCCGTCCACAACCTCACGATCGAGACGTCGGCATCGGGCCTTGCCGGTCCGGGATACTGTTGAAACGTGATCTCCGCGCAACCCGCCAGGAGCGCTGCCATGACCAGCCCCGCGATTCGCGCCATGTGTCGTCCCGTGAGATGAGATGAGCGGACGCCCGCCGTGATTGTCCACGGAACGCCCATTCATGTCAGCAGGGACTCATGGACGAACGCAGACACCGGCGCATGCCGGACTGGAGCCGGGTGCCGAACGATCAAGGCCTCCACCGCGGCCGGCGCTTACCCGCTCATCGTCCTACTGCACGTTGGCGCTCACCGAGGCGGCGCCCGTGAGGGTGAACGTGCACGTCTTCACCTTGTTGCCACCACTCGAGCAGGCGCCGGTGAAGATGGCGCTCCGCCCGTTGGAGACAGCCAGCGTGATCGACGTGCCGGTCGTGAACGTCGCCGAGCCGCTGCTGCCGACGGCAACGCTGATGCCGGCGGGCGTCGACGTCACACGCTCGCCAGTTCGGCCGGATGCCGTCACCGTCAGCGTCGCCGATTGAGCCGGCGGCGGGGGTGGCGGCGGAGCGGCCTGAGGATTCACGGTCAGCGTCGCGCTCTGGGACACACCGCCGAACGAGCCGCCGATCGTCACCGGGGTGGATGCGGTCACGGCGGTCGTGCTGATCGAGAAGTTCGCGCTGAGCGCGCCGGCGGCCACGGTGACGCTGGCCGGGACGCTGGCCACGGCCGTGTTGCTGCTCGACAGCGCGACGATGGCTCCGCCGACGGGTGCTGCTGTGGTCAGCGTCACGGTTCCGGTGCTTCCAGTCCCGCCAACCACGCTGGTCGGGTTGACCGTCACCGAAGACAAGCTTGCGGGTGGCGGCACGGGATTGACGGTCAGCACGGCCGAGCGTGAGACGGCGTTGAAGGTGCCGGTGATCGACAGCACGGTCG
>QHTB01000160.1 GCA_003220615.1 Candidatus Rokuibacteriota bacterium | reverse complement strand
CGGGCCGGCGATGATGATCAGGACGCCGGCGACGACCAGGAGCCAGGCGAACGGTCTCACGCCGGGTCCTTCCCGAGCCCGTCGAGCTGGCGCCGGAGCCAAGCCTCGTTTCCGCGACGTTGCGCTTGTGCCGCTGCTGCGCGGGAAAAACGCTTCAGCACTTTCGGTGGATACCCCAGAGCCTCGAGTCTCTTGGTCTCCTCACACACCTCCGCGTCGAGGAGGATAACCTCGAGCTGAAGCAGCCTCAATTTGTAGAGCTCGGGGTCTTTGGCCCGCATCCTTTCCAGTTGCTCTCTGAATTTCCGGTCCTGCTCTTCCCTGAATTTGGCCTCGGTGTCGTTCGGTGGCTCTGGCTGCTGGCGTGGCATCACGCGGCCCTTTTCCCATCTAGGCCGTTGAGCTGGCGGCGGAGCCATACCGGTCGCGCCATCACGCCACCGCCTTCTCGATGCCGATGGCCGCGTGGTGGAGCTCGCGCCCCTTTTTCCAAAGGA
Organism: Candidatus Rokuibacteriota bacterium; assembly: GCA_003220615.1. Lineage (GTDB taxonomy): Bacteria > Methylomirabilota > Methylomirabilia > Rokubacteriales > CSP1-6 > 40CM-68-15. Next base: position 50,023 of record QHTB01000160.1, on the reverse strand, counting down.
CCTCGGCCAGCATCTCAAGCATCGCGGAGTCCTCGTGAGAAATCGGCTCGTCCGACGATTGATTGTCGAGAAAGTGCGTCAGGGCTTTGGCGACGCCCTCGATTTTGAAACCGATGTTGTCAACGCTCGCTCGGATGTCCTGGATGGTGGGTGATGCTATGCTGACTTCGCCCATCGTCTTCCTCCTTTGGTGGGCCATGCCCCCGGCGGTGCCAGCCGCGCGGGGGCGCTCTCGTCGATCTACCCGTCTGCTTCGTCTCCCTCCAGCGCTGGTACCGCGGCGAGCGCGATCATCGCCAGCAGCGGTGAAAACAACAGGCCGTTGAGGAACCAGCCCGGCGCAAACCGATTCTTCTGCCCGGCCACCCAGGCGACGAAGAACGATCCGATCAGCCAGACGAAGAGGCCCCAGAAAACTCCGAGGACGATCGCGGTGTCGGTCATGCGAGCAACTCCGTCAGCGGCACGCGGAGCGCCTTCGCCAGCGCGGTCAACGTGCTCAGCGGTGGATCGTAACGGCCTGCTTCGATCTTGTTCACGTATTCGCGGCTCAGGTGGGCTCGTTCCGCGAGCTTGGCCTGGCTGAGCTTCTTCTTCGTCCGGATCGTCTTGAGCCTCATTCCCAGCCTGCTCTCGTAGATCCTTCGTCAGTGCGAAAGCGCGCGGCCCAGGCGAGCTCGGCGACCGTTGTGAAAAGCGTTGGGAAATAAGTGGCGGAACTCGGGATTCTCGGGGAAAGCCGAGGAACGTCCTGAGCGTGTTTTCGCCGCTCGTTTCGCGGGCTTGCTCACGATCTCGCTATGTTCCGTCTCGCCGCGCCCGTGGTTTAGGAAACTGCTGCTCCATCCACCTGAGCTACGGGGGCGTTGGACCCGCCACGCGTCGGGCTCATTCTAGCGCGGCTCGGGCGGTGGCGATCGTGCGATGGGCGGTGGACGTCGATGCGCAAGGCTGACCGACGATCGAGAGAACGCCGGGGCAGGGCTCAGGCTGTCGACCAGGCGCGATGGTGAGGACGAGCTTCACGCCCAGCCCCGGGCGCATCACGAGGAGGCCGCGACTGGGTCCGCGGAACGGCCACAACGTCCACCACAGCCGGGGAGAGCTCCATCTGCCCAGCCAGAGCGCGCAGCTCGCCATCAATGAAGCCGCGGATACCCGGGAAGGCGAGATGGTGCGTCGCCTCGAGGAGCCTGGCCACCCCACCCGGTGTGGAGAAGGCGGTGCGATCGCTCCGCGGGCCGGGCTACCGCGTGAGCCGAACCCCTCCACAGTCCGCGTGACCGAATCCCGGGCGCGGCTTGAAGAACGCCGCGAGGTCCTGAGGGCCATGGACGATCGTCTTGCAGTGGGAGCACTGGCGGCCGTCTTGAGCCCATTTCTCGTAACAATCGACACAGATCGTCACTTCGTTCGGATCCTGTCCGCGGAACACGGTCTTTTTAGGGACGCGACGCTCACAGAAGAAACAGGTCGACATGCCGAATCCAAACATTAGTCACCCTCCCGGAATACCGAACGGCAAACACGAGGCCAAGCTCGTCGCGACAGCGACTTCTGGCCGCGAAGCATTCCGTGCCTGGCACGTGTGTCGGGGCGGCTGACACTGCTGATCGACATAGGCGCCCATCGGCGTGACGCGACCTTTCTGTGATAGGTTCTCAGCGATTGTGATCGGGGTCTGCTCTCCCGTGAGGCATCATCACTGCCAAGGAGCGTGCCATGACTGACAAGCCCGAGCTCGTGATCGATGGCGACGGCCACGTGATCGAGGTCGACGCGACGTACGAGCGGATCGACCCGAAGTATCGCGAGCGGCGTCCGCGCTACACGCAGGCGGGCCGCGGCTATATCGTCCGACTCGTGGACGGTAAAGTCTGGGGCCCCGAGACGGACATCGGGTTCGTCGGCGTCAACGGCAACCTGCCTCCACCGAAGGGCAAGGCCATCCACTATCGCCGGATGGGGACCTACAATCCGTGGGCTCGCCTCTCGGACATGGACAAGGATCAGCTCGACGTGGCGGTCATCTATCCCACCGACGAGCTCCCGCTCACCGTCACGCTCGACGGGGGTTTCGCGGCGGCACGGGCACGCGCGTACAACGACTGGCTCTACGACTACTGCGAGGTGTGCCCGCAGCGGCTCAAGGGCGTCGGCCTCGTGGCGCTCCAGGATGTCGAGGGGGCCATCGCGGAGATGCAGCGCGCGGTGAGCCGGCTGAACATGGTCGCCATCCAGATCGGCTGCACGGTACGAGAGGACACGTTGCTGAGCGACGTGCGGCTCACCGACTTCTGGGCCGAGGCCGAGCGGCTGAACGTGCCCATCGCCGTCCACGGCCCCGCACTGCCGTCGCTCTTCCGGAGCTATTTCGACCTCAACCGGCCTGATCACATGCTCGAAGCCTCGCACATGGCGCACACGTTCGCGCAGATGCTCGCGTGCTCCAACATCATCACCGGCGGCGTGCTCGAGCGGTTCCCGCGGCTGAGGATCGCGTTCCTGGAGGCCGGGGCGGGGTGGGTGCCGTACTGGATGCACCGCATGGACGAGTACAACGAGGTCGCCCCCGAGCGATGGGCGCACATCTCGGCGAAGCCGAGCGAGTACGTCAAGAGCGGTCGCGTGTTCTTTTCGTGCGAGCCGGGCGACGAGTTCATCCCGTTCTTCATCGACCACGTCGGCGAGGACGCGATGCTGTTCGCCTCGGACTATCTGCACTTCGACGCGTTGTTCGTCGGCGAGCCGGGCCACGACGGCCAGCCCTATCCTGGGACGGTCGCGACACTGCTCGGCCGGAAAGACGTTCCCGACTCCGCGAAGCGCAAGATGCTGCTCGACAACAGCCTGAACTTCTACTTGATGGACCAGTCGAAGCTCGGTCGTCGCGGCATGCCGGTGGCGCGGCCCGAGCCGGCGGAAGCGCGCCGCGCTACGATGCCGGGGACGGTGTCCGCGCGCTAGAGGAGCGCCAGGCGCGCATCGAGGCGTGCCCCGAGTGTCCCGGGGCACCCGAGCGGTGGGGAGTATGAGGGCCATGTCGGGGCCCTCCGTGTCTACAGTCGGAGCTTCACGCCGGCGCGCTCCTCCTGAAGCGTCGACGCCTTGATCCTGTCCTGGCCGCCCCAGCCTCGATTCATCGCCTCGAGCAGCTCCATCTGACAGAGGTCGAGCAGACGCGTGGGCACGCCGTGCTGGATCGCGAGGTCACCAGCGAGCCGGAAGTCCTTGTAGGCGAGCGCCAGGGCGAACCGCGCGGCGAAGTCGCCGCGGAACAGCGTGGCGGGCATCCGCTTCGTGAACGTCATGTTCTGGCTCACGATGCATCCCTCGCGGAACGCCTCGACCAGGCGCGGGACCGCGACGCCGGCCTTGGCGCCGAGGGTGAGGCACTCGGCGAGCAGCAGGTCGATGCTCATCGCCAGCGCGTTGTGGACGAGCTTGGTGACCGACCCGGCGCCGAGCTCGCCCACCCACACCACGCTCCGCGAGAACGTGTCGAGCACGGACCGGACACGTCGCAGGACGGCCTCGTCGCCACCGACGAACAGCGTGAGCTGGCCTTCGAGCGCGCCCTCGCGTCCGCCGTCAAGGGGCGCGTCGAGCAGGTGAGCACCGCGCGCCTTCAGCGCGTCACCGACCTCTCGCACGACGGCCGGAGCGTTCGTGGTGTGGTCGATCACCACGGCATCGGCGGTCACGCCCTCGATCACGCCGCCGGCCCCGAGGGTGACGGCCTTCATCTCCGGCGGACCGGGAACGCAGGTGCAGATGACATCTGACTGCGCTGCCACGTCCTTCGCCGAGTCCGCCCAGAGCGCACCTCGTGAGAGCAGGCCCGTCGCCGCCTCTTTCCTGACGTCGTGGATCACGAGCGGAAAGCCGGCCTTCAGCACGAAGCCCGCGAGCGGCTCGCCCATGTTCCCCAGGCCGATGAACCCCACACGCATCGTCATTCCTCCCCGGCGATGAGCGGACGCATTCGATGAGCGGGACGCATTGCTGACCGGAACGCATTATAGTCGGCGGGCACGCGGGGCCGGCCGGTCACGGTCGTCGGTTGACTCCCGACCTCGGCCCGGCTAGTGTTTGCCAGGTTTTCACGAGCCCGGTCTCGTCAGGTCATTCCCGTTGAGAGCCATCACATGAGGAGAGCCAGCATGCGAATGATCATCACGTCCATGGCGGCCCTGCTGTTCGCGGCGCCGTTAATGAGCCACGCGCAGACGACACGAGCGGTGCTCGAGGACGCGGCCAGCGCGCTGGGTGCGTCCAACCTCACGTCGCTCGAGTTCGTGGCCACCGGCGCCATGTTCGACACGGGCCAGAGCGCCGTCCCCGGCCAGCGGGGACCCCAGTTCGCTCTCAAGAGCTACGCCCGCTCGATCAACTACGAGACCGCGTCGGCCCAGACCGACTTCGAGCGGAGTCGCGCCGAAGTCCGGGGCGGCGGGGCCCCTGCGCCGCGCCAGATCCAGGTCGTCAGCGGAGACCTCGCCTGGAACGTGGTCGGCGACGTGATCGCGCCGGCGCCCGTCGCGCTCGCCGAGCGGCAGTTTCAGCTCTGGGCCACGCCTCAAGGGGTCATCAAGGCAGCCATGAAGTACAACGCCACCGTCGACGGGCGAACGGTCTCGTTCACCGTGCCGAGTCGCTTCACGATGAAGGCGACCCTCAACGACGCCAAGCTCGTCGAGAAGGTCGAGGCGATGGTCGCGAATCCCGTGGTCGGTAACCTCCCCGTCGAGATCAGGTACGCGGACTACAAGGACTTCGGTGGTGTGAAATTCCCGATGAAGATCACGGCGTCGGCCGCCGGCGTTCCCGCGCTCGAGCTGGCCGTCACCGATGTCCGGCCCAACGCGCGCGTCGACATCCAGGTTCCGGAGGCAGTGCGGCAGTCGACGCAGCCGTACGCGCGCGTGACGCCGCAAAAGGTGGCCGACGGCGTCTGGTACCTGACTGGCGGCACGCACCACAGCGTAGCCATCGAGATGAAGGACCACGCGATCGTCGTGGAAGCTCCCCTGAACGACGAGCGCGCCCTGGCGGTGATCACGACGGTGCGTGAGCTGGTGCCGAATAAGCCGATCCGCTACGTGATCGCGAGTCACCATCACTTCGATCACTCCGGCGGTCTGCGTGCGTTCGCCTCCGTGGGCATCACCGTGGTCGCCCACGAAAGCGATCGTGCGTTCCTGACGCAGGCGCTCGCCGCGCCGGCCACCCTGAGCCCGGACCTCCTGGCCAAATCGGGGCGAAAAGCCCAGGTGGAAGCCGTGCGTGAGCGCCGGGTGATGAGCGATGGGACGCGGACGGTGGAGATTCATCACATCGCCGGCAGCCCTCACGAGGATGGGATGCTGATGGTGTACCTCCCGAAGGAGAAGCTCCTGATCCAGGCCGACACCTTCACGCCGGCTCCGCCGAACGCGCCTCCACCTGCGACCCCCAATCCGAACAGCGTGAACCTGGCCGACAACATCACCCGGCTCAAGCTGGACGTGGATCAGCACCTGCCGCTCCACGGGCGGATCGTCCCCATGGCCGATCTGAACCGGGCCATCGGCCGGGCGCAGTAGACGCTTCCCGGGGGGTCGGCGCGTCCGAGCGCGCCGGCCCCCGCTCGTCAACTCGCGCCGGGCTTCTCCGGCAGCAATCCCTCGGGACGCCGGATCATCAAGACGACCAGCACCACCCCGACGAGGATCTGCTGCGCTGCGGCCAGCCGCACGCCGGTGAGAAACGGGATCAGGTCCTTCGCGAAGCGGCTGCCTTCGAGAAGGCCGAGCAGCACCACCGAGCCCAGCAGCGCGCCGCGGTTGTTGCCGCTGCCGCCCAGGATGAGCGCGAGCCAGACGAACAGGCTCTCCTGGGGCAGGAACATGTTCGGCTCCACGTACGCCAGGTAGTGCGCGAAAAGGATCCCGGCAATCCCTGCGACGCCGGCCCCGAGGGCGAACGCCTGCACCTTGCACCGGAACACCGGCTTGCCCGCGACGGCGGCGACGATCTCGTCCTCGCGGATCGCCCGGAGCAGGCGCCCGAACGGCGACCGTCGCACGCGCTCGAGCGCCAGGTAGACGACCGCGACGGTGGCCAGCACGAGGACGAGATAGAAGACGTCGTAGTGCCCGGTGAACTGCGCGTGAAGCGGGCGCGGGATCGCCGTGACGCCGTTGGCCCCGCGCGTGAGCCACGCTTCGTTGAGGAGGAAGAGCCGCAAGACTTCGCCGAAGCCGAGCGTCACGATCGCGAGGTAATCCTCTCTCAGGCGCAGCGCCACCATCGCCAGCCCGGCCCCGGCGGCGGCGGCGAGCCCGACTGCGGCCGGCCACGCGAAGAGGAGCGGTGTGCCCCCGACGGCCAGCAGGGCGGACGTGTACGCGCCGACGGCGAAGAACGCGACGGCGCCGAGATTCACGAGCCCGGCCATGCCCCACTGAACGTTCAGGCCGAGCGTCACCAGCGCGCGGACACCGACCAGCGTGGCAATGGCGGTCAAATACGCGATCATCGCGTGTGGTCGGCCATTTCGGGGCCCCTGACCTTCATGATCGCGCGCCGGCGAGGCCGGTCGGGCGCACCAACAGCACCGCGAGGATGATCACGAAGCCGATCGCCGTCTTGTAGGTCGGCGGGACGACGAGCATGCCGACTTCTTCCACGATGCCGACGATCAGCGCTCCGGCGAGCGCCCCCGGTGCCGAGCCGATACCGCCGAGAATGGCGGCGGCGAAGACCGAGATGATGAGGCCGCCGCCCATCAGCGGGTCGATGCTGGCGTCGAGCCCGAGGAACACGCCCGCCCCGCCTGCGAGCGCTCCACCCCCCAGGGTGGCGGCGGCGATCACGCGCTCGGTCGGCACGCCCTTGGCGGCGGCGAGCAGCGCGTTGTCGGCAGTGGCGCGCATGGCGATGCCGAGCCGGGTGCGCAGCAGGAACGCCTGGGCGAGCGCCATCACCCCGACCGCGACGCCCAGGATGAGAAGCTGCTCGCGGCCGATCCGTAGCCCGGCGACGCTCATGGCGCGCGACACCGGAACGTCGTAGCTCCGAAAATCGTTGCCCCAGACGAAGCGCACGACGTTCTCGAGGATGAAGGCGACGCCGATGGACGCGATCGCCAGCGAGAACGGGCGCCGGCTGCGCATCGGCCGAAAGGCGATGCGGTCGACGCCGAGCGCGACGGCGCCGGTCACGACCAGCGCGCTGAGCCAGGCCACCTCGATCGACGCGCGCACGCCATGGTTCAGCACCAGGGCGACGTAGGCGCCGACCGTGAGGTACGTGCTCACCGCGAAGTTCGGAAAGCGCAGGAGTCGCCAGAGGAGCGAGAACGCGACCGCGGGGAGCGCGAGAATGCCGCCCGTCACGACGCCGTTGAAGACGTACTGCGCGATCGGCGGCATCCTCGCGCGAGCCGTCAGGGGTTGACGATCGTCACGCGCTCGTTCTTGCCCTTCCGCACCTGCTGGACGATGAAGGGGGCGGAGAGGATGTCGCCGATCTGATCGAAGTCGCACGACCCCGAGGCGCCCTCGTAGTTGATCTTCTTGCCCTCGCGGATGAGCTTCGTCCCTTCGGCGAAGGAATAGACGGCGGTGCCCGGCGGATTCGAGACGGTGCGGAGGTGGTCCTTGATCACCGTCCCCGACACCTCGCCCTTGCCGGCCGCGAGGGCCAGGGCGACGAGCGTCATCTGGTCCCATGCCTGCGGCGCGTACGGGCTCTGATCGCCGCCGGGGACGGCGGCGGAGAATTCCTTGAAGGCCGCGGAGTCGAACAAGGGCGCGCGATCCATGTTCCAGACACCCTCCGCCACCTCGGCGCCCACGCCCTCGATGAACTTCGCATTGATCGCGAAGCTCGGCGCGAGGACCGCGCCCTTGTAGGCAGCCCGGTAGAGGTCTTTCGCCATGACGACCGAGTCCGGCGTGTAGCCCTCGATCATGATCAGGTCGGGGTTCGTGGCGAGCACGCGCGTGACCTCGCTCCGATACGACGGCTTCTTGTCCTCGTAGATGAGGCTGTCGGTGATCGTCGCGCCGGCAGCCTTTACCACGCCGGTGAAGGCCTCGCCGAAGGACTGCGCGAACGGTGTCTGGAGCGCCATGTAGGCGACGCGCTTCCACTCCTTCTTCGAGGCGGCGAACTTCCCATACATACGGCCCTGGAGGTTCGTGTTCGGCTGCGTGCGCGCGATGAAGCCCTTGTGGTCGCCCTGGGTCACGCTGTCAGCGCCCGACACGCCGATGACGAAGACCTTCGCCTCCACGCAGAGGGGCTTGACCGCCAGGGTCACCGCCGAGGCCCACGTGGCGACGATCGCGACCACGCGGTTGACGTCGATCAGCTTGCGCGCCGCGCGCACACCGGCTTCGGCGTTCGTCTGGTCGTCCTCGTGGAAGAGTTGGAGGGGGCGGCCGTTGATTCCCCCCGCATTGTTGATCCGCTCGACGACGGCCACGACCGACCGCTGCATGTCGGGACCGTAGGAGCCGCCGGCGCCGGTCAGGGGACAGAGCGTCCCGATGGGGATCGGCTCCTTGGATTGCGCCGTGAGGAAGGCCGGCGCGCTCAGCACGAGGCCGGCCGTGCCCGAAGCTTGCAGCAGTTGTCGTCGTGTCATCGTCGTCATGGATAGGTCTCCTCGTCAGGGGCCCCGAAATGGCCCCCGACACCTCCAACGTTCGGCACGCGCCGGCGGAGCCGACGCGCGCCTCGACCACCGTTAGTGTCAGCCGCCGAGATAGAGCCGCCGGATCTCCGGATCATCGTGCAGCACCTCGCCCGGCCCCTCGGCGCGGACGCGGCCCATGGCGAGCACATAGGCCCGGTGACACAGCGCGAGCGATTCGCGCGCGTTCTGCTCGACGAGGAGGATCCCGAGGCCGCGCGCGTTGATCTCGCGAACGCGGTCGAAGACCAGGCGCTGGAGCGCCGGCGCCAGCCCGGCCGACGGCTCGTCGAGGAGGAGCAGCCGGGGCTCCACCATCAGGGCCATCGCCATCGCGAGCATCTGGCGCTCGCCGCCCGAGAGCGTCCCGGCCCGGGCGCGCTTGCGCTGACCGAGGGCGGGAAAGAGCTCGACGACGGTGCGCGCCCGCTCGTTCAACGCTCGCGGAGCGGTCCAGGCGCCGATTGTGAGGTTCTCCCAAACGCTCAGCGAGGCGAACACGTTCGCTTCCTGCGGCACGTAGCAGAGCCCGCTCGCGACGATCCTCTGCGTGCTCGCGCCGGTGATATCGGTCCCATCCAGAGCGATCCGCCCGCCGCGCGGACGCACCAGCCCGGCCAGCGTCTTGAGCAGCGTCGACTTCCCGGCGCCATTCGGCCCGATGACGGCCACGAGCTCGCCGGCGGCGACACGAAGCGAGAGGCCACGGAGGATGTCGTTGTCGCCATAGCCGGCAAAGAGGTCATGAACTTCGAGGAGCGGCATGGCTTTGCCAGGGCGCTCCGAGCGTTGGGGAGTATGAGGGGCCATGTCGGGGCCCCTCATGTTCCTAGATAGGCCTCGAGCACCCGCGGATCGCGCCGAACTTCCGCGAAGGGGCCCTCCATGAGCTTGCGACCCTGGGCCATGACGATGACGGGATCGCAGAGCTCGGTGACCAGGTCCATGTCGTGCTCGATCAGGAGGAAAGTCCGTCCCGCCGCCCGCAGCCCGCGGATCGTCGCGACCAGCGACCGCATCAGCGTGGGGTTCACGCCGGCGCCGGGCTCGTCGAGCAGGATGATGCGCGGATCGCTCATCAGCGCGCGCGCCAGCTCGAGGAGCTTCTTCTGCCCGCCAGAGAGCGTCTCGGCCCGCGCGCTGGCGAGATGAGCCAGGTCCACCGACTCGAGGATCGCGTGAGCACGCTCGCGCAGGCGATGCTCTTCCGCGCTCACGCGTCCGGGCGCCGTGAACACGCGGGCCAGCGTCTCGCCGAGCTGATCGTGGGCGTAGACGAGCAGGTTTTCCAGCACGGTCATCCGCCCGAGCGGGCGGGGGATCTGGAAGGTGCGACCGATCCCGCGCCGGGCGATGGCGTGCGCCGGCAGGCGGTCGAGTCGATCGGCGCCGAGACGGATCTGGCCACCGTCGGCGGGCGTGAGGCCGCTGATCACGTTGAAGAGCGTCGTCTTGCCCGCACCGTTCGGTCCGATGAGGCCCGTGATGGAGCCTTCGCCGACGGACAGCGTGCAGCCCGTGAGCGCCTCGACGCCGCCGAACCGCTTGGTGACGCCGGTGATCGTCAGGAGTGGAGTCGTGACAGGTCCCTCATCGTGGGGCCTCCGGGCTGGGCGCGACGTCGTTCGGGGTGCGCGACGCCGCGTATCATACGTCATGCTGGACGAGATGTGATCGGTCAGGCAGGCGAGATTGCTCGAGGGAGGGGCCAGGCCGGCTGGCCCGCTCCCTCGGGCGACGACGACACGTCAGCGGGCGTCAGTCCTGGACCAGGTCACCACGGGCGGCTCGCTGCTCGGCGAGCGCCTGCCGGATCAGCGCGTTGCGCGCCCCGCGGCCTGGCGTGTTCTTGGCCAGCCGGGTGAGATCGATGGCCTTCCGCATGTGACGGGCCGCGTCTGGGTGAAGGCCGGCTCCGTCGAGAACGTCGACCACATCGTGCTGGTCCTTGAGGGCCAGGTTGAGGAGGGACTCGGCCACCTCGTGGCGTCGGACGTCGAGCACGAAATTCTGGATCTCGGTCGTGGCCCGAATGTTCTCCAGGGCGTTCAGCACACGCAGGAACGCCGCCACCGCCTGGACCTGCGTGGCCTCGAGTCGGATCCCGATGCCGCCGGAGTCGATGCTGGCCAGGAACGTGCCCGAGGGTGAATTCGCGAAGGCGGTGCTGTTGAAGAAGCCCACGGCCTCCTCGATCGTGGCGAGCGCGCTGTCTGCTCCCTGTCGTTGGCGGTCGAACGGGCGGATCACGACGCCCGATATATTGACAAGCCCTCCGAGTCAGCGTAGCGTCCCGCCACTTGTGGAGTAGCCGACCGTCCAGCCCTCGGGGGAGTCATGCCCTGGATCAGGTTCCCGGACAGCCTTTCGACGCTCTCGTCGGTCATCGAGACCACGGGGGGCCCGTTTGCGTGCCCCTCGCCTGAGCGCGGCAGCGCGTAGGCGCGCATGGCGCTGCTCGCCCTCGAGGGGTTGCATCTCAACTTCGGCGGCGTGGCGGCTCTGGCCGGCGTCAGCGTGGACGTCGGCGCCGGCGACCTCTTCGCGATCATCGGCCCGAACGGCGCGGGCAAGACCAGCATCTTCAACTGCATCAGCGGGATCTACACGCCCACGCGCGGGCGCATCGCCTTCGACGGACACGACATTACGCACCTGCCGCCCCACCAGCGCGCCCGGCTGAGGATCGCCCGCACCTTCCAGAACATCGCCCTCTTCCGGGGCATGAGCGTGCTCGACAACGTCAAGATCGGACGCCATATCCACCTGCGGTCTGGCGCCCTGGCCTGCGGTCTCTACTACGGCCGCGCCGCCCGCGAGGAGCGCGCCCATCGCGCCATCATCGAGCGCGAGATCATCGAGCTGCTCGAGCTGCAGGATATCCGGCACAAGATCGTCGGCACGCTGCCCTACGGCTTGCAGAAGCGCGTCGAGCTGGCCCGCGCGCTGGCGCTCGACCCGATCGTGCTGCTGCTAGACGAGCCGACCGCCGGGATGAACGCCGAAGAGACCGAGGACATGGTGCGCTTCGTCGTCTACGTGAAGCAGGTGAAGCGCCTCACGGTGGTGATGATCGAGCACGACATGGGCGTCGTCATGGACATCTCCGACCGGGTGGCCGTCCTCGACTTCGGCCGGAAGATCGCCGAGGGCACGCCCGCCGAAGTCCAGCGCGATCCCGTGGTGATCAAGGCCTACCTGGGTCAGGACTTCGAGGTCGCGCCCGTGGGGTAGCGCTCGCCGCGGATCAGTTGACGTTGCCGCGCGTGCTCGCCGCGCAGGCCCGGCGCTTCGTCCGCCACAAGGTCGCCCTGCGCGAGAAGAAGTACGGGATCTGGCAGCAGGTCACCTGGGACGCGTACGCGGCGCACGTGCGCGCCGTGTGCCTGGGACTGCTCGAACTCGGGCTCGAGCGCGGCGACAAGCTCGCGGTGATCTCGGGCAATCGCCCGGCCTGGCTCTATGCCGAGCTCGCCGCGCAGGCGGCCGGTGCCATCCCGGTCGGGATCTTCGTGGACAGCCTGCCGGAGCACGTGAGGCTCATCCTTCACCACAGCGAGGCGCGCTTCGTCCTGGTCGAGGACCAGGAACAGGCCGACAAGATCCTCGCCGTGCGTGACGCGCTGCCCAGCGTCGAGCGGATCATCGTCGATGACATGCGCGGGCTCGAAGACCACAAGGACGCGACGCTGATCAGCCTGGACGACGTGGAGCGCGTGGGGCGCGACGCCGACACGCGCGAGCCCGGGCGCTACGAAGCGTTGCTCGAGCGCGGGGCCCCGGACGACGTGGCCGTGCTGCTCTACACCTCGGGGACGACGGGGACGGCGAAGGCCGCGATGATCAGCCATCGCAACCTCCTCGCCACGGCCACCAACGTGACGCGCGTCGATCCCGTGCGCGACACCGACGAGATCGTCTCGTTTCTCCCGTTCGCCTGGATCGGCGAGCAGAACCTGAGCGTCGCCATCGCGCTCCAGGCCGGCGCGACCGTGAACTTCCCCGAAGAGCCGGCGACGGTGCGCGAGGACCTCCGTGAGATCGGGCCGCACGTCCTGATCGCACCGCCGCGCTTCTGGGAGACGATGTGCTCGGAATACCAGGTGAAGATCGCCGACGCTCCCGCGATCAAGCGCGCGGCGACGCGCCTGGCACTGGCCATCGGCGCGCGAGCGGCCGCCCGGCGCGTTGACGGCCGGGCGCTGAGCGCCGGCACGCGACTGATGAAGCGTCTCGCCCAGGTGCTGGCGCTCAGGACCATGCTCGACAAGTTCGGCCTCGCGCGCGTCCGCTACGCCTACACGGGCGGCGCCCCCCTCGGCCCGGAGATCTTCGGGTTCTTCCGGGCCATTGGGCTCAACCTCAAGCAGGTGTACGGCCAGACCGAGTCGTCGGGCATCTGCGTGCTGCACCCCGACACCGATGTCCGCGCCGAGACGCTGGGCAAGCCCACGCCGGGGACGCGCGTGCGCGTCTCCGAGAGCGGCGAGATCCTCGTCGCAGGCGAGAACGTCTTCCTCGGCTACTACAAGAATGCCGAGGCCACGGCGAAGACGATCAGTGACGGCTGGCTGAGCACGGGGGACGCGGGCCTCGTGGACGACCGGGGCCACCTGGTCATGATCGACCGGCTCACCGACGTCCTGCGGCTCGCCGACGGCTCGCGGTTCTCGCCGGCCCTCATCGAGAACAAGCTGAAGTTCAGCCCGCACGTCCGCGAGGCGGTGGTGATTGGCGAGGACCGGCCGCATGTGGTGGCGTTGATCCAGATCGACATGGGCACCGTGGGGAACTGGGCCGAGGCCAACCGGCTGCCGTTCACGACGTTCAAGGACCTCTCGCAAAAGGCCGAGGTCACCGCACTGGTGGCGGACGTGGTGGCGCGCGTGAACGAGGATCTCCCGAGCGTGGCGCGCATCCGTGCCTTCGGGCTCTTCGACAAGGAGCTGCACGCGGACGATGGAGAGCTGACGCGGACCCAGAAGGTCAGGCGCTCGACGATCCTGACCAAGTATCAGGAGATGATCGAAGACCTCTACGCGCGGGAGGGCGCGCCGCGATGAACGAGCACCTCGTGTTCATGCTCCAGCTCGTCATCACGGGCATCGCCGTCGGCGGCGTGTACTCGCTGATGGCGCTCGGGTTCGTCCTCATCTTCAAGGCCTCGAGCGTCGTCAACTTCGGCCCGGGGGAGCTGGTCCTCTTCGGCGCGTACGTGGCGTGGGCGACGATCCTCAACATGAAGCTGCCACTCTACGTGGCGCTGCCGCTCACCCTGGGCGTCGCCATCCTGCTCGGGATCGTGATCGAGCGGGGCGTGCTGAGGCCCCTCATCGGCGAACCGCTCATCTCCGTGATCATGGTCACCTTCGGGTTCGCCAGCGTGATCCGCGGATTCCTCAACATGACGTGGGGCAGCGACACGCGCCCGTTCCCCGTCCTCTTCTCCCAGCAGCCCTTCCACCTGGGCCCGGTCCCGGTGTCGCCGGTGCACCTGTGGAGCTTCGTGGGCACCCTCGCGCTGCTCACCGCGTTCACCCTCTTCTTCCGGCTGTCGCTCACGGGCATGGCCATGCGGGCGACCGCCGACAACCAGCAGGTCGCGCTCTCGCTGGGCGTGAGCGTGAAGTGGATCTTCGCGCTCTCGTGGTGCATCGCCACCGTCGTGTCCACGCTCGGCGGGATCATCCTGGGCAGCGTGCGCGGCGGCGTGGACTTCTCGCTGGCCGACCTGGGCCTGAAGGTGTTCCCGGTGGTCATCCTCGGAGGCCTCGACAGCGTGGCGGGCGCCATCATCGGGGGCGTGCTCATCGGCGTGCTCGAGAACCTCTCCGGCGGCTACCTCGATCCCATCCTGGGCGGCGGCGTCAAGGAAGTGGCCCCGTTCGTGGTCCTCGTGATGATCCTGATGGTTCGCCCCTACGGGTTCTTCGGCAAGCGCGAGATCGAGCGCGTATGAGGTGCGGGGGATTCCGCGTCAGCTACCGGAGCGACGAGCGCATCTTCGACACGCCGGTGCCGATCGTCGCCCTCGTGCTCCTGCTGGCCGTGCTGGCCGTGCTGCCGCGCTTCGCCGGGACCTACTGGCTCGACGTCCTCAACCGCATCGGCATCGCCATCATCGGCGCGATCGGCCTGAACATCCTGGTCGGGTACACCGGGCAGATCTCCATCGGGCAGGCTGCGTTCCTGGCCGTGGGCGCCTATTCGACCGCGATCTTCGAGGTCAATCTCGGCGTGCCCTTCTACCTGGCGATCCCGCTCGGCGCCCTCACGGCCTCGGGCGTCGGCCTGATCTTCGGCATTCCGTCGCTGCGTCTCAAGGGCCTGTACCTGGCCATCGCCACGCTGGCCGCGCACTTCATCACCACGTACGTGATCATCCACTGGGAGAGCATGACCAAGGGCGTGATCGGGCTCATGGTCCCGCCGCCGACGGTCTTCGGGCTGCCGCTCGACTCCGACGCCCGGGTGTTCTACTTGATCTACGCGCTGGTGGTGCCGGCGACGCTCTTCGCCAAGAACCTCTTCCGCACCAAGGTGGGCCGGGCCTTCATCGCGATCCGGGATCGCGACGTGGCCGCCAGCGTGATAGGCGTGAGCCTCCTGCGCTACAAGCTGCTGGCCTTCGTGATCAGCTCGTTCTACGCCGGCCTCGCCGGCGGGCTGATGGCCCACCACTCGCGGATCCTGTTCCCGGACGCGTTCACGCTGCTCGTGGCCATCGACTACCTCGCCATGGTCATCATCGGCGGGATGGGCAGCATCCTCGGATCGATCCTCGGCGCCGTCTTCATGACCCTGCTGCCCGAGGTCCTGAAGCTGACCGCCACATCCCTGACCAGCGTGTACCCGCAGGGGTTCGGGCTCATCGCCTCGGCGCGGGACATCGTCTTCGGCCTGGCCGTCATCTTTTTCCTGATGTACGAGCCGCAAGGACTCGCACGCATCTGGGTGCGGGTCCGCAGCTTCTGGCAACTGTGGCCGTATGCGTACTGAAAGGAGAGCGTCATGAATCACTGGCTCGTTCGCTCCCTCCTCGTCGGCCTGCTGGTCGTCGGCCTGGGCGCGGCGCCGTCCGAGGCACAGAACATCATCAAGATCGGCAACCTCGTCGATCTGACCGGCCCCACGTCCGACCAGGGCAAGGACATCGCCCAGGGGCGCACCGACGCCGTCCAGTACTTCAACGAGCGCGGCGGGGTCAACGGCAAGAAGCTCGAGCTGGTGTCGGTGGAGTACGGCTTCCAGCCGCCGCGCGCGGTGGCGGCCTACAAGAAATTCATCGAGGACGACAAGGTCCTGCTCGTGCTCGGCTACGGCACCCCCGACACCGAGGCCCTGCGGCCCTACATCACGAAGGACAAGGTCCCGTACATCTCCGGCTCGTACTCCGGTCACCTGACCGATCCACGCCAGACGCCCTACAACTTCCCGGGCGGGATCGACTACACGAGCCAGATGCGCATCTTCATGAACTACGTGAAGGAGACGTGGAAGGACACGAGCCGCAAGCCGCGGGTCGCCTTCATCTACGCCGACAACGCGTACGGCCGAGCCCCGATCGAGTCCGGGCGGAACTACGCGAAGGAAGCGGGTGTGGACCTCGTGGACGAGGAGATCATCCCGACGGTCCTCACCGACGCCACCTCGCAGCTCCTGACCATGCAGAAGAAGGACCCGGACTTCGCCTACATCAACACCAACACCCAGTGGGTGCCGGTGGTGCTGAAGGACTCGTACAAGCTCGGCCTCAAGACGAAGTACGTGGTCAACAACTACGGCATCGACGAGCGCACGCCCAAGCTCGCCGGCGAGGCGGCCGAGGGCGTGATGGGCATCCAGGACGTCGCCTACTGGGGCGAGAACGTCCCCGGCATGAAGACGCTCATGGAGTTCCACCAGAAGCACCACCCCAACGACACGCACGCGTCGCCGTACATGCGCGGCTGGCTGTGGGTGATCATGACGGTCGAAGCGATCAAGCGCTCGGGCACCACGCTGACGGGCGAGTCGCTCAAGAAGTCGCTCGAGAGCCTGCGCGAGTTCGACACGTGGGGGATCACTCCACCGTTCACGTACACGAGCGAGGACCATCGACCGACCAACCGCGCGCGACTGGTCATGGTGAAGGACGGCAAGATCGTGCCCGTGCGTGAGGTCTCGGTGGACCGCGACATGAAGTGGATCGGCAAGTGACCGAGGAGCGCCACGGGTTCCCCGGGGCAATCCGAGCGTGGGCCGGGGGAGTCAGAGGGGGGTGTAACCCCCTTCGCTTGACGAGTGTGGGGGGCCCTGTCGTGGCCCCCCACTTACATCGATGCTGCGACTGAACAACGTCCAGGTCGTCTACAGTGACGTGATCCTGGTCCTCAAGGGACTCTCGCTCGACGTCCCCGAGGGCCAGATCGTGGCGCTGCTGGGCGCCAACGGGGCGGGCAAGACCTCGACGCTCAAGGCCATCTCGGGGCTGCTCAAGACCGAGGACGGCCAGGTGACCGACGGCAGCATCGAGTTCGTGGGGCGGCGGATCGACGGCCGGGATCCGGAGGAGATCTGCCGGCTCGGTATCGTGCAGGTGATGGAAGGGCGCAAGGTCCTCGAGTCGCTCACGGTCGCGGAGAATCTGAGGATCGGCGGCTACACGCGCCGCGATCCCGACGGCGTCCGCCGCGACATGCAGATGATCTACGACTACTTTCCCCGTCTGATCGAGCGCAAGGACCAGCTCGCCGGGTATCTCTCGGGTGGCGAGCAGCAGATGCTGGTGATCGGCCGCGCGCTGATGGCCAAGCCCCGGCTCCTCTTGCTCGACGAGCCGTCGCTCGGCCTCGCTCCGCTGCTGGTGCGCGAGATCTTCGAGATCATCCAGAAGATCAACGCCGAGCAGGGGACCACCATCCTGCTCGTCGAGCAGAACGCTCAGATCGCGCTCGGCATCGCCCACTACGGCTACATCATGGAGAACGGCCGGATCGTCTTCGACGGTCCGGCCGACAAGCTCCGGAGCAACGACGACGTGCGCGAGTTCTATCTCGGCTTGAGCGAGGCCGGGCGGCGGAAGAGCTTCCGCGAGATCAAGTTCTACAAGCGCCGCAAGCGCTGGATGTTCTGAGCCGAGCCCAGCGGAGAGACGTCGCTCAGATCTTCTCGCAGATCCCCAGATTCGCGTGCCAGAAGAGGCCGTCTCGCTCGCACCGTGCCCTCGCCGAGAAGTCCGGTGCCACGCCGGGTGTGAACGAGGGAGAACCACTCGCGCAGGCGGAGAGCAGCGCGAGCAACGCGGCGAGCAGGACGCGACTCCCTACGGCGCTGACCTTCACGAGGCCTCCCCGGCGGACACGCGACACGCCGAAACGCCGACCGGTACGCCAGCACTCTATGGTGGCCGACGGCCAAGTTCAAGCCAGCGGCGAACCCGAGGCCTCGAACGTTGACAGCCGCCCGCGGGTGATGCTACAGGTCCGGGACATTACACGCTCGTTGCCGATGGACCATTGTCCACCGCGCGACCATCGACGCATCCTCGGTGCCCGACGTGACGCGGTAACACGAGAAATGAGCTCGAAGGGGAGGCTATGCCGCGGGAGACGAGCGAGACGACGGTGAGCTCGACGGTCCGCACCAGCACGCCCAGAGCCGATTCGATGAGCCCTCGCGACGGGCACGTTCCACGGCGGGGTCTGGGCGTTGGTCGCGCCGTGCTGGTCACGCTCGTCGCCGTCGTCCTCGTGGCGCCGACGCTCGGCCAGCACGTCATCGCGACGTCCGACGAGGCGCGCTTTCCGCTCCTGGCGCGCGACATGATGACGCGCGGCGTGTGGTTCGAGGCCTACGTCCGCGAAAAGCTCTTTCGCGAAAAGCCGCCGCTGTATCCCTGGCTGATCGTGATCTTCTCACGCCCGGGCGGCGTCGTGACGGAGACGACCGCTCAGGCACCGGTGATGCTGGCGGCCATCGCCACGGTGCTGATGACCGCGCAGCTCGGTGCCGCGCTCTTCGGTCCCGCCGCCGGGCTCGCCGCCGGTCTGATCCTGAGCACGTGCTGGGGATTCTTCGTGCACAGCCAGATGATCCTGCCCGACATGATCGTGCTGGCCTTCTCGACGGCTGCCGGCCTGGCCCTCTGGCGCGCCGTGAGCGACCCGCCGTCGCCGCGCGCGTTCGTCCTCTTCTACGCCGCGGTGGCCTTCGCCATGTTCGCCAAGGGACCGGTCGGGTTACTGCCGCTAGCTGCCGCGGCGGCCTGGCTGTGGACCGAGGACAGGTGGCGCGGCGTGCGGCGGCTGTGGCATCCCCTGGGTGTGGCGGTGTTCGTGATCATCACGGCCGCCTGGGTGGCGCCGTTTCTGGTGATCGGCGTCGGCAGTTTTGCCGAAACGGTGGTCGTCGTCGATTGGCTGAACCGGTTTCCCGCAACTCCGCGGCCATTGGCCGTCGCCAATTTCCTCCTCGACATCATCGAGGGCCTGGTGCCGTGGACCCTCCTCGTGATCCTGGCGGCCGGGGCGGCCCGGGCCCACTGGCGCGTCGCCGCCGTCCGATTCGCAGCCCTGTGGGCCGCCGTGCCGCTCCTGGTCTTGCTGCTGGTCGAGACGCCGCTGGAGCGTTACGCGCTCGCGATCTATCCGGGAGCCGCGCTGCTGGCCGCGTGGTGGGCCTTCGCCCACGCGGGGCAGCGGTCACGAGCCGCCGCGATCACCGCCTGGATCTCGCTCGGGTTCAGCGCTGCCCTCGTCGCGACGATCCTCGTCGGCCCATCCCTCACTGAGCACGTCGCGTACATTCCGAATGCCTGGCCCCGACGCATTCCGTTGCTGGCCGCGGCGGCTCTCATGGGCGCCTTCCTCTTCTGGGGACTGTGCCGGGGCCGTCCGCGGCTGCTCGTGTACGGCGTGACCGCCTCGGCGGCGCTCTTTCTGGGGTACGGCAACCGGGTGCACGCGGAGTGGCTCAATCGGACGCAGGACTTCAAGGGGCTGGCTGCGCGGCTCGAGCGCTATGCGCAGGGGCGGGAAGCGCGCGTGTACGGTGGCCGCTTCTTCCAGATCGATTTCTATCTCGGCCGCCCGTTCCTCCAGATCAGGACCAACGAGGAGTTCAACCGGTTCGTGCTTGGTCCCGACCATCCGGTCGTGCTCATCGATGAGCCGCGCGGGTGGCCGACCGTCCGGCCCACGGCGCCGCCCGAGGTCGGCATCCTCGACCGCATGCGGGTCCGGGGCCGGGACATGCTGATCGTCGGGATCGCTCGTCAGGCTCCCTGATTACTTCACCAGGGCCGCGACGGTGACCTGGAGGGCGCGGGCGATCTTGTCCAGCGTCTCGACGTTGGGCGGGTGAGCGGCGGCTTCGAGCCGCGTGATCGTCAGCCGGTTGAGCCCAGTCTTCTCGGCCAGCGTCTCCTGAGAGATTCCGCGCTTCGCCCGAAGCTTCTTCACGCGAGCGGCGACGCGCTCCGTCACCGAGGCCATGTCTCACGCATGCTACAGATCGGCTGATCGGCGAGTCAACGGGAAATAGCCGGATCGCCGCGGCGGCCGCGAACCGTCCGCGGCATCGGACTCCGCCCGACCTGCCCAACCCGGATGCAATGCAAGGCTCCAAGACCGGCGGGCGAAGATTTCATTTTGCGGTTTCGATGTGATGTGGCATCACAGATGGTGCTGTGCCGACACCCACGCGTTCGCAGCCCGCCTGGGTCAGGCCGATGGGGAAGGAAGCGCGCCGCCGCGTCCGACGGCGTGTTTTGTTTATCATCAGTGGCGTCGTGATGGCCGTGATCGTGGCCAGCTTCCTGGTGGTCGTCGTCGAGTGGCTGCTTCCGCACAAAAGATAGGCGGTGAGGCCGCCTCGGTCGGTTAGAACCGGAACGACATCCCCACGAATGGCCCCCTAAGCGTGAGATGTGCGGTGTCATCGTTCCTGCCGATGCCGATATCGAAGACCCGGTAGCCCGCCGACACGGTGAAGAACCGTACCGGGATGTAGCGGAGGCCCACCTCGGCATCCACGATGTGGCCGAGATCGCCTACCGGAAGGCCCGAGACTTCCGCGAACACGTGCAGCATCGGGAGTGGAGGCGGGGTCACATCGAGCACCAACCCCAGCGTGGGCACCACCAGCGGGAACGATTCGGACTCGCGGATCTCGGGACTGAGGCCACGCGTTTTCAGCGAGGCGTTGGCGACGAAGCCCTTGACCTCGAACATCCCGCCGAACTTGAGCACACCCGGGATGACCAGAGGTTGCCAGATCCAGGCACCGCGGCCATAGTGGATCTCCAGTTCCGACATCACCCGTGTGGCCGCCGTGAATGTTTGACCCTGGAACGTGACCGCCGACGTGAGTACTTTGTCGGCGTCGAAGGTGAGATGGGTATAAGCCAGGCGAATCCGGCTGTTAGGCCCGGTGAAGAGGGTCAGACGGCCTTCGGGGGCGCCGTTGGCCTTGAGCCCGAGGTCATCGTGGAAGTCGACGTCGTTGCCGGTGATCTCGTTGTCCTTGGTCTTGACGGAGCCGCTGTGGAGGTCGGTGATCCAGTACCTGGCCTCGAACTCGACGATCTGAGCGAACGCCGGCCCGCGAGCAAGCAACACCAGCAACGCCGCCAGCGCGATTCTCACGGGCACGCTCGCCTCCCTGACAGCATCGTCGGGTGAATGACCCAAGCCGATGCGGCAAGGAGCGTACCAAGCGACGGATGCCGCCACGGCAGCAAATCGACGATTTCCCGTGCACGCGTGCCATGTTAGACAGACAAGATGGCGCTCGTGTCGCGGGGCTGACAGAGGATCAGCGACTCAGAGGATCAGCGGCTCGGGCCTGATGTTCTGATTGAGGCGGAAGACGTTCTCGGGATCGTAGGTGTCTTTCAGCTTCACGAGTCGGTCGTAGGCGGGGCCGTAGGCCGCCTTCACCGCATCGGCACCCGCGTCGGCTCCGAGGTAATTCACATAGGCAGCGCCCGACATGAACGGGCGCATCGCGGCCGACGTGTCGCGCGCCCAGCCGATGTTCGCTTCCGTCGCCGAGGCCTCGAACCCTCCCGCGATCACGATCAGATCGAACGGTGCCTTGCGATGAACGAACGCAGTCGCGTCCGGAGCGACGCGCCCCATCGCGCCGCCGAGGTGCTCGATGTAGACGCGTGACAGCGGTGACGGCGAGGGGAAGTCGCAATGCTGAAGGAGAGTCTCGACGAAGCGGTCGCCTTCCATCGCAGCGCCGTCGAGATAGCCCGTCTTGTAGTACCAGGCCCCGGGCGGGTTGGTGGCATCGAACATGGTCTGCAGCTCCGCGTAGGCCATCGGGCGGACCGCGTCGATGATCGGTGTGCCAAGCTCCCTGAAGGGCTGCACCAGACGCTCGCCGTCTTCGATCGCCCCGCTATGGCACAGGACCACCGCCATGACGGGCCGGCCGTCGTGCCAGGTGGTGAACAGTACGCCGAGCGTGAGGTCGTCGGGTGCACGCGGGGCCTGCTCGCGGAAGAGATCGACGACGTCGCGGGCCTGGCTCCTGGGAAAGAGCAGGAACCCCGCCAGCACGGTCGTGAGCGGATGGAGTTGGAACTCGAACGACGTGACGATGCCGAAGTTGCCGCCGCCACCTCGCACCCCCCAGAAGAGCTCCGGGTTCTCGTCCGCGCTCGCGCGCAAGCAGCGACCGTCGGCGACCACGACGTCGACCGCCGACACGTTGTCGCACGCCAGGCCGTGCTTCCGCATCAGCCATCCGTGGCCGCCGCCGAGCGTCAGCCCGGCCACGCCGGTCGAGGAGACGATCCCGCCGGTCGTGGCGAGCCCGTGGCGCAGCGTCGCGGTGTCGAAGTCTTTCCACGTGAGTCCTGGCTCCGCCGTCATCCGACGCCGCCGAGGATCGACGTGGGCCGACTTCATCGGTGACAGATCGATCATCAGGCCGCCGTCGCAGACCGCGTTGCCCGTCACGTTGTGGCCGCCTCCACGGACCGAGATCAGCAGGCCGTGCTCACGGGCGAACCGAAGGGCCGTCACGACGTCATCGGTGCCGGCACAGCGGGCGATGAGGGCCGGGCGCCGGTCGATCATCCGGTTCCAGATGGTCCGCGCCTCGTCGTACCCGGCGTCGCCGCACACAACGAGCGGCCCGGACAGACGCTTCCGGAGGTCGCTGATCGCGCGCTCCTGAAGCTCGACGAACCCGGAGAGGGTGGTGGCTCGCAGCATGGTCGCGATGGCGAGATCGATCTACGGGTTCTTGCTCGTGAAGTCAACCCCGCGGCGGTGTTAGACTCCCGCCAGGCTCGACGTCGACCAGCGAGGTGGCCCATGATCATCCGGAAAGATCCGAGCGGCGGACTCGTGCTCATCGGTCAGACCGATCATTCGCGCTTCGTGGGACAGCTCGCGGCGCACTGGGGCAACGGCAACTTCGAGACGCTGAAGCCCTACGATTCCGTCGTGCGGGCCGCCACGTTTCACGACTACGGCTGGCTCCGCTACGAGACGAGCCCGCTGGTCGCGCCGCAAAGCGGAGAGCCGTATGCGTTCCTCCAGGTCCCGATGACCGACACGCAGCTCGGCTCCTATCAGTGGGCGCTCGACTGGATGGCCGACATCGACCCCTATTCGGGCCTGATCGTCAGCATGCACCGCACCGGCCTCTGGAAGGGGCGCTACCAGACGATCAAGCACCCGGCCGGGCGCTACAACCTCACGACGCTGAGTCCCGAGGTCCAGGCGTTCGTCGCGCGCAACGAGGCGTGGCAGGAGCGCCAGCGTGCGTCGCTGGACGCGAAAGGCGTCTGGACGAACTACCGGCTCATGCAGGTGTGGGATCTCCTCGGTCTCTACTTCTGCTGCCAGGATCCCTACGACGATCACATCGAGCCGGTGCCCGTGAGCTATGCCGCGGGTGATGACGACGGCGTCCGGCTCACCATGAAAGCGGTCGGTCCCAGGCGGGTCGCCTTCGATCCGTACCCGTTCGACGTCCGGCCGTGCCGCGCTCAGCTCAGCTTCAAGCGCGTCGCGCAGCAGGCATTCGACGACGTGGAGGCGTTCCGGCGCGCCTGGTTCCAGGCCGAGGTCGGGCTGATGGACTTCGAGCTCGTGTAGCGTGTCGACTGAGGACGATCACATGGCGATGTACTGGAAGGAGATCACGGTCAACTGGGGAGAGTCGGACCCCTTCGGCCTCGTCTACTACCCACGGATCGTCGCGTGGTTCAACGACACCGAGCACGAGCTCTTCCGGATCATTGGCTACCCGATCGAGCAGATGATCAAGAACGACCGGACGACGTTCGTGATGGGCGAGATCCACTTCCGTTTCATCGGGCCCGCGGCCTACGGCGACCGGATCGTGACGACCATCACGCTGGCCGAGGTCGGCGAGCACACGCTGCACTGGAACTGCAAGGCCAAGAACGCGGTCAGCGGCGCCCAGGTCAGCGAAGGCCGGGCGACGCGCGTCTACGCCCGGATCAACGAAGACGGCACGCTCAAGGCCCAGGCCATTCCCGAGGAGATGCTCAAGGCCCTCCGCGAGCTCGGCGACCTCAAGCACCTGCGCAGCAACAGCGGCCCCAACCGGCTGGCCGCCGAGCGCTGACCGCGGCCCGGCCGGCGGCCGCGTCCGAGGCAGGGACGCCGGAAGTTCTATAACCAAACGTCTCTCTGAAGCGCCGCCCAGCTCGGGGAAATGAACGCCGACGGGATTTGCCCGTGGCGATTTCGACCATGGTCCAGGCAGTGGGCAGCGCAGCCGTCGAGAGGCTGCCAGGATTCCCACGCGTTATCCGTGACTTCCAAGGTCGCGGGCCAAGAATCGCCCGGGACGAAGTTCTGGCGCGGGCCTTGCTCATCACCCTGGCATCGTGACTTTTCCCTGCGGTGGGCGACGCGGATGAGCGAGGCCGCAACGATCGCGATCATCGCCGCCATCGTCACCACCATCGCCGCGATCGTCGTCTCGTTTCGGGTAACCCGGTCGAGGAGACGACGCCGTCGAACACATCGCCAGCCGAGGAGCTAGACGAGCTATGTTGGCCGAAACCGTCGAGGACTTTCTCTACGTTCGTCGTGGTGCCCGCTTTTGCTCCAGGTGCATCGGGAACGCGATCGGCGCGACACCAAAGGCCGCCTTCGCGGCGGCCAACACGGTCCGGGTCCACCGCCGACACCTCCACATCGACCTCGCCGCCTGCACGTCGTGTGGTGGGACGAAGGCGGTCTTCTGGACGGACGGCGGCTCCGTGACAGGGGCGGAGTGACGCAGCAGGGCCTGCCGTCGTTCACCGACCGCGGTTCGCTCCCGCACGGGTGAGCTGCTCCCGAGCCTTCGCCGCATCCCGCTCGGCCTCGTCGGCCTGACGCCGCTCCTGCGCCAGGCGCTCGTCGATCTCGTGAAGTCGCCTTCGGAGCGCCGCAGCGGCTGTCCCGGTCCGCTCGGCACGGCGCCGCCGGCGACGCGCCTCGCGCTCCAGCGTTTGGAGACGCTGACGAGCGAGCCTGGCGCCGCGCTCGGCGGCACGCTTCTCCGTCGATGACTCGGTCGGTGCGGCCTGCTTCGACCGCGTAGCCGGGCGCGGTCGCGTGGCGGGTGCAACGGGACGCGTGCGTGGCGTCATGCCGCCGAAGACCTCGAAGCCTGGTGCCGACAGCTCCTCGCTCAGCCGACCTTGTTGCAGCAAAGCGCGGGCGCGCGAATCGGCCGCCGCTCCGAGAAGCGTGGCCGAGGCCCGACGCAGCATGGCGGGCGAGACACCGAGGCCGACGGACTGCAGCGCGGCCGCGGCCCGGGTGACGAAGTTCTGGAGCGCGCTACGCTGGCGGGTGCCGACCGCATCGACGTCTTTTCGGCGCCCGAGCTGCACCAGCTTGAGAGCCTCGGTAGCCTCGATGAGCTGCTTCACCTCGCCGGGCTGGTCGTGAGCCACGCGGTTGATGGCCCAGAGGACGGGGGAGGGGCGGCGGAGCCGGGCCATGTCTGCGGCTTCGGCCGTTCTGCCGGCCTTGCGGAGACGGGCCGCCAGGGCGTTGCGCTCGCGGACGAACTCGCTCGGCGGAACCTGGTAGAGCTCGATCACGTTAGAGTGGTGACTCGTCGACGACCGAGCAGTCCTCCACGGGGAACGCGTTGATCGCCCGCCAGGCGGCCTCCTGGACCGCCTGCCACGGCGTCGCGCACCACGTGAGGACCTGGCCGATCCACGGCTGTATCAGATGGCTCCGGTGCAAGAACGTCGCCCGCCACCCGTCCCGGTCACTCGTGAGCGAGAGGTCGTATCCGTGGCGCGCCATGCCCACCACGATCGAGCCGATGCCACGCCAGGAGTCGAGCCAGGCGCGAACCACGAGGAGCGCAGGCTCGCGGCTCGTCACACGGGCGGCGGCGAGGGCGGCGACGAGGAGGGCGCGACGCCTGTCGATCATCCGGGCCATCACCGAGGCTCGGGCCCGGCCACGATCAGCTCAGGATTCGAGCTCCCAGGCGGCGAAGCACTTCGTGTGGACGTGAAGAACCTTGGCATGACCGCCCGCAACGAACTCGATCTCGAGCTCCGTGTCGTCGCGACGCACCGGCACGTCGCAGATGGCGCACGGCGCGCCACTTCCTCGACCTCCCCACGTCCGCTCAGGGCGGCGGGTGGGAAGCCTTCCGCTCTGGATGGCCGCACGGGCTTTCTGGCGCAGACCGTCGTCGTCCATCGACGTTGGAATGACGAGCACGACCGCCCCACGGTTTACCTCCGGCGGGACCCGTCGCTTACTCCACGGTGTCCTTCTCGAGGCTCTCCACGAACGCGAGCACCTCGGATTTCTCCCGGGCCGGGACCTTGAAGTGGTCGAGGGTCGAATTGACGTGGCCCAGGAAGATCTGCCAGTCGCGCTCGGTGATCCCGAGTCCGCGGTGGGACGTCTTCATGTCGCGTCCAACGTAGTAGAGCGGACCGCCTGCGGAGGCGCACAGGAAATCGATGAGGAGCTGCTTCTCACGACGCACGCCGTCTTCACTCCGATGCTTCCAGAAGCGCCCGAGCTGGGGATCCGCGATCAGCCGCGGCAAGAGGTTGTCGGCCACCGCGGCGATCGCGTCGTAGCCACCCAGGCGCTTGTACAGACTGTCGGCCACGTTCATGCTCGTCCGTACAGTCGGCGAGCGTTGTCGGACAGGATTTTCTTTCGCGTCTCGGCGCCGAGATCATCACGGGTGGCCATCTCGCGGAGGTTCTCGGGGTAATCGTTGTCCCAGTGGGGAACGTCGGTCGCGTAGAAGATGATGTCGTCGCCGAGCCGGCGCACCACCTCGGGCACCGACTTCTCGTCGCCTTCCGCGGCGAAGTAGAGCTGGCCGGAGCGGAGATACTCGCTCGGCTTCTTCCGGCAGAGGGGCGCCTCCACCGCGCCCCGCTTGGCCCACTCCTCGTCCATGCGATCCATCCAGAACGGGAGCCAGGAGCAGCCGCCTTCCATGAAGCCGATCCTCAGCCGCGGGTACTTCTCGGGCACGCCTTCGAAGATCATGCCGGTGAGCTGGATCATCTGGGCCACGGGATGCGAGAGCGTGTGCACCTCGACGAACTTGTCGAACCCGTCGGCGCCGAAGAAGTGCGGGCCCCTCACGGTGGCGTGAGACGCGACCATCGACCCCAGGCGCTCCGCCTCCGCGTAGATCGGATGGAACTCGGGATGTCCGAGCGGAAGGCGCAGTCCCACCGCCGGAGCGAAGGCTCCCACCATCCCCAGGTCGGTGACCGCGCGGCGCAGTTCCTTCACCGCCTCGGGCACGTCCTGGAAGGGCAGAAGAGCCACGCCCTTGAGGCGCGGGCTCACGGCCAGGAACTCCTGATGGAGAAAATTGTTGTAGGCGCGGCAGAGCGCGACCGCGAAGTCGGGTTCGCGCACCCATCCGATGCCAAGGCCGGCGGTCGGATAGAGCACCGTCGTGTCGAGGCCGCCCTCGTCCATGATGCCGAGCCACGTCTTGGCGTCGTTCACGTTGCTTCCGAGTCGCCCGCCGAGCGAACGGTCCCACCCGTCCTCGGGATAGTAGGAGCGGCGGCCCGCCCAGTGGCCTCGCTCACCCTGCCGCCCCTCGAAGTAGGGACGGAGCTGCTCGGTCGACTCCGTGATGTGGCCATCGGCATCGACGACGGGGATCGCTCGCCAGGGTTCAGTCATTTGATTCCTCGTGCGCGTCGGGGTATCAGCTAGGGCACGCCAGGCGGATTCTGGCCGAGTCCGAGACCGACGGCAAGGGGAGGGCAGTCATGGGGACCCACGGCAAGGTGTTCATCTTCGCTCCGGTCGACGAAGCGCGCGAGACCCACCGGAGGCTCGAGGAGCAGGGGTGCGCCCTGGTGCTCGGGAAGGCCTCGTGGGATACGCCGCAGGGCAACAGCGAAGCGGAGATGATCGTCATGGCGAAGGACTGCGACGCCTTGATGGGGACCTCGATCCGGAACGCGCCGATCAGCCGCGCCATCATGCAGAGCTCGGACCGGCTTCGCATCGTCGCGAAGTACACGATCGGCACGGACGACGTCGACGTCGAGGCCGCGACGGAGCTGGGTGTCCTGGTCACGCACGGCCCCACGGAATCGAACTGGGGCGGAGTCGCCGAGGGCACGATCACCGCCATGCTCACGATGCTCAAGAAGGTGCGGGAGCGCGACCGTCATCTGAAGCAGCGCGGGGAGTGGCGGGACCCTGGACTTCAGGGCACGTATTTCGGCTCACGGGCCGACGGCTACGCCGGCATCACCCTCGGGTTGATCGGGCTCGGGCGGATCGGCAGCCGCATCGCCACGCTGATGCGCCCGTGGAAGATGAGGATCCTCGCGACCGATCCGTACGTCCCCGACGCGAAGTTCGCCGAGCACGGCGTGACGCGCGTGGATCTCGACACCCTGCTCGCGGAGTCCGACGTCGTCAGCCTGCACGTCGTGCTGACGCGCGAGACGCGGCACCTGATCGACGCCAAGCAGCTCGCGATGATGAAGCCTCACGCGATCCTGATCAACACCTCACGAGGTCCCTGCGTTCACGAGCCGGCGCTGATCGAGGCGCTCCAGCGCGGGCAGATCGCAGGCGCCGCCCTCGACGTCTTCGAGCAGGAGCCGCTGTCGGCGGACAGCTCGTTGCGCAACCTCGGAGACAAGGTGCTCCTCTCGCCTCACATGGTCTCGTCCAACGTGGGCAGCGGCCTCGGCCCGGGGATCCGCTGGGCGACCGAATCGGTCTTGCGGGCCATGCGCGGCGAGGTTCCGGACAACGTCTACAACAAGGAAGTGATCCCGCGCTGGGAGCGCCGCTTCGGAGGGACGAGCGTGTGGGCCAGCGGGAGTCGATGAGCGACGTGTCGGTCGTGGGAAATCTGGACGACGAAAGGCTACGAAGGCTTCGGCTTGGCGGCCGCGCGGCGAGCCGGAGGCGGCTCGTCTTGATCGGTCGAGCCCAGGCCCAGCATTTGCCGAATCGCCGCGACCCGGTCTCCGCGAATCCGCCGTCGCGCAATCCGTGCCTGGCGGGCCGCCTCACTCTCCTGCCGGGCGAACTTCGCCGAGAGCTTCATGCGTTCCACTGTACGCAAAGAGGCCGCCAGGAGCCAACAATCATGATGAGAGCTTCGACCACGACTCGGACTGGCCGCCGAGGTCACGGACGGCGCGCTCGGCAGACGCACACGTGGAGTCGTTGCAGGAGATGCCGGCGGCGCGAGGAACGCCTTGCAGCGTGACGTGGTGATGCAGCGCAACCGGAGCGTGCGATTCTCCCGGCTGCCTTCGCACGTGTTCCTCGCCGGAATCGCGCTGCTGTCGATCCTTCTGGGGACGACCGACGCTCACGCGCAAGCGCGTGGCCAGCTTCGTGACAACGCCGGAGAATCGAATTTCATCGAGGCGCTCCGTCAAGATGATCCAGCCGCGGCTGAACGCTACGTGACGCTGCGGGACGCGCGGGCCAAGGCGATCGCAGAGCTGGAGCGCGCTCAGCAACGGTACGCCGCTGTCGGTCCCGAGCTTCGCGCGGTGGCGCTGCCACAACTCCGGCAGGCCCAGCGAAGCTACGCGGAGAGCACCCTGGCCGTCCTCGATTTCCTGGACGCGCGGGATCGACGCTTGCTGTCGACCTACCAGGAGCAGACCAACCGAATCAACAAGGCGTTGGAGGAACGCGCGCGCACGCGCGACGATTTGCAACGGATGCTTCGGGGAGACTGACAGCCGATCAGGATCTTGAGCGCCGCCCGCCGACGGTACGAGCTCGACGGGCGGCGCGAGTTCCACACAAGGCTGCATCGGGTCGCCCCTTCAACTTCACCCCACTGCAACCCCCGAGCGGTCGGCCTGTGGAAGTGCAAACGACCGGCCGAACGGCCAACGTGTTGATATAACGAACGGCCTACGTCAGCCGCCTTTGGCGGCGCGCGGATTCGTCAACTTTGCCGACAGTGACCGGATCGAAGATCGCGCCGAGGCTCGCGATCCGGCACCCGAGCGAAGAGACGCTTTTCCAGACAACCCGCTTTCGACGTAACGCGGTCGGTACGTCGTATTCGATAGTTGCAGAACGGCATTTCGATTGCAGAGTTACAGGGCACGGAGGAGTCGTCATGAGTGCGTGCCCTGCGTGTGGCCAAGCGTTTCGTTCGGAAGATGTCGTCACGTCCCGGCTCGGTCAGATCCTTCACAGTGGATGCGTCGAGCGCTGGCAGCGGCACGACACGAACGACGCCACCGCCAAGTTCTCCGACTGATCAACCTTCCTCAGGCCTCTCGGTCGGGCGCCCCGCCTGACCGACTCGCTAGTCGCGGCCGTCGTGCCAGTGCGAATGCCCGTGGTGTTCATGCTGGGCGTGCCAGGGATGCGGCCCGACCACCTCGACGTGGCTCGGATGCATCCTGCTGTAAGCGTGCGGAAGCGCGAGCACGCGCGGTGGGACTCGATGCGGCGGCACGAAGAGCCAGGGGCCCTCGTACCCTCCCGCGACGAACCACGCCCCGTTGAAGAACCGGAAGTACTGTCCGGCGTGGAAGTAGACCGGAGCACCGGGCTCGATGACGAGCACCGGCTCGGGCGCGATGAAGACCGGCTCGGGCTGAGGAACGACGACCACGGGTTGCGGCTGGGGAGCGACGACGATCGCCGGCCGCGGCGGTGGCGGCGTGCCGATGCGGATACCGATGCTCAGGTCACCGGCGGACGCGGGTGAGGACGTGCTGAGCATCGCGACGGCGGAAAGTGTAACGACACCCGACAGCCTGGCGAACCCTTTCATGGCAAGCCCCCTTCGTCGAGTTCGCAGTCGGGGTGCAGGGGAAGTGCCAAGCGTTCAGGCCCAAGTTTCTCGAGTTTACGGGGGCATTTGACGCTCAGGCGCTCGATCGAGTGTTACCCGACGTGCCGCCACGACACCGAGGTGACACTTCGCAGGAGGACTTGACCGAGTGATCCCGCGGAACCATGCTCCCGGCATGGACGACGCGGAGCCTTATCTCCCTGCCACCGACATGCCGCGGTTCATCCGCGACATGATGGAGTTCGTCGAGCTGACCGAGCGGGACGTCGTCGCGATCCGGAGCTCGGCACCCGTCGTGCTCCGGCACGCCGAGGCCCTCACCGCCGCGCTCTACGAGAAGTTTCTCGCCCTGCCACGCTCGGCCCGCTTCTTCCTGCGTGAGGACGGCACCGTCGACACCGAACGGCTGGAGCGGCGCAAGCACAGCCTGGCCCGGTGGCTACGCGAGACCGGGGAAGCCGCCGCCTCGGCGGAGTTTTCCTATTACCTGCTCAACGTGGGCATCGCCCACAGCCATCGCGCCCACGACCCGGGCGGGCAGATTCCTCCGCACTTGATGGTCGGGGCCATGAGCCTCGCGCAGACGGCCCTCGCCGGTCTCTTCGACAGTGAGCTCGAGCGCTCGGAGGCAGCGGCGGCGAGCGCGGCGTGGAACAAGCTCCTGCTCGTCAACCTGAGCGTGCTGTTGCTCGGATACCTGCCTCCGCAGCGTATCCGCTGACGACGATCTCCTCGGCGCGACGCCTCAGTCCGGCGCGACGTCGACGACGATGTTGCCGGTGACCTTGCCGCTCTCCTGGGCCTCGTGCGCCTGGACGATACGGTCGAGGGGGAATCGCGCGCCGATGGCGTGAACGAGACGGCCAGTCTCGGCGAGATGGCACACGTCGCGCGCCGCTTCGTCCTTCGCGCGGTCGGGCATCGTGTAGATGAGCACGGGACGCATCGTCGCGTTCTTCGCCATGAGCGAGTAGAAAGGGAGCTTCGGCTCGGGATCGCCCATCGAGGCGTAGCTCGCGATGACGCCGTTCGTCTTGATGACGCGGGCGCTGACCGACAGGTTCCCGCCGAAGTCGACGTCGACAATGCGATCGACGCCGGCGCCACCCGTGAGCTGTAGGATCTCCGTGGCCGCATCGCCCGTCTTGTAGTTCACCGTGTGATCGGCGCCGGCGGTCGTCGCGCTCGCCGCCTTGTCGGCCGAGCTGACGGTGGCAATGACCGTCGCGCCGGCCCACTTGGCGAGCTGCACGGCGTAATGTCCCACGGCGCCGGCCCCACCGGTCACGAGCACGGTCAGTCCGCTGATCGGGCCATCGGCGAACAGGCAGCGGTGCGCCGTGACGGCCGGGATGCCGAGACACGCGCCCTGAGCAAACGTCGTGTTGTTCGGCAGGGTCACGGCCAGGCGAGCGGGAACGACCGAGTACTCGGCGGCTGTCCCCCACGCGCGCTGCCACTGCACGATGTAGAGCCAGACGCGCTCGCCGACGCGCGAGGCGGGCACGCCGCGCCCGACCTTGTCGATGACACCGGCGCCGTCCTGATGGGGCACCACACGCGGGAAGCCCATCGGCCGGGATCCGGCGCGTGACTTCACGTCGGTCGGATTCAGGCCCGAGGCGACGATCCGCACTCGTACCTCGCCCGGGCCGGGCTCGGGGACCGGCATCTCGCCCACGCGCAAGACTTCGGCGGCGGGGCCGTTCTTTTCGTACCAGGCGGCCTTCACGATGGGAGGATGATACCGCGGCTTCAAGGACAACAGAACGTCACGGCTCAGTCCGAGGACGGCGCCTCCGCCAGCACGTAGGACGTGACTCGCACCGCCACCGTGTAGGCCGTCCCGTTGGTCTCGACCCGTACCACCTTGCCGCGAGCCGCCATCCGCCAGGGATCGCCGCCCTGGAAATCGCGGAACACGAGCCTGAGGGTGACCGACTGGTCCGGGACCAGCGGCTGATCGATCTCGAAGCGGACGCCGGACTCGTTGACGTCCTTGGTCGTCCCGGTCCCTCCATCGAACTCCACGGGGACCGTGACGTAGTAGCGCGGCATCCGCCGGCGCTCAGGGCCGGCGAACCGCAATGACCGCTCCTGGTCTCGAGGTGAACGTCTCATTGTGTGATGGGACGCTGCGGCCCCCGAGTAGGCCCAGCGAGCATCGCAACGAGGAAATTGCAAAGACCTGACCAAGCCGCGAATCCTGCGATTTTCGAGGTGTTTTGGGGGCGCTCGATCAACTACCGGCCGCGCCGTGTAAGCGCTTCCGGCGGGGGCGGGGTCTCAGTCGACGTGGATCTCGTCGACTCGAAGGGCGACGACGAACATCTCGGCAACCTCTTCCACGCGGACCACCGCACCCGTGACGTCGATGTGGGTGTAGTCGCCGGCGATGTGACGGAACACCAGCCGCAAGGTCACCACCTCGCCATAGACGAACCGAAGGTTGGTCTCGAAGCGGACCCCGTCCTCGTTGACATCGAGGGTGGCCCCGGTGCCGCGCGCAGACTCGACGGGAAGCTGAACGTAGTACCGCGGCGTCCGGCGGCGTTCAGTGCCGACGTACGGCGGCGGAGAGGCCCTGTCCACACGAGTATGAGGCCAGCGCATTGTCTTGTAAGACGCCGCGGGCCCCCGACTGGTCGGCAGGCGTCAGGGTGAAACGAAGAGCAAGAAATCGACCAAGTCCACACTCATCGGTATTTTCGGACCGGAGAGAGTCGCCCCGACACCTGAAATGTAAGCCGTTCCGGCGCACCTCGGAACTGCCGGTAAACCTTCCACTCGCATTTCTCGTCAATGCTAGTCAGGAGGGAACGCTGATGGGCCTGGTTGTGCGGCTCCTTGCCGCGGCGTCGGTCCTCGCCGGGACCGCGAGCCTGGTTCGTCTCTTCCTGCAGAATCCTGAAGGCGCCCTACCGGTCGCAGTCATGGTCTGGTGTCTGCTGATCCTCATCCTGACCGTCCTGCTCGTGGTGCGGAGCGGCTGGCCGCCGACGAGAGAAACGTCCCGTCTGCGTCTGCTGGCTTTCAGCCGCGTCTTCGTCGTGGTCTACGGCGTCGTCTTCCTGGGCGGTCTCATCCTGGTGATCGTCGCCTTTGCGATGATGTGACCGCAACCGGCCCGGGGCGTCCGGCCGGGTCGAGAGGAAAGTTAGCGGAGCACTCCGCTCGACCGCTGGAAAGGCGCCGGCTCGTGGATGACCTGACGGAGCGCCGCTGTGAGGACGTGAAACTGGACCGGCTTGGCGATGACCATGTCCACGCCGTGGTCGATGCATTCTGCGTCCTCGAGGAGCAGGTCCCAGCCGGTCAGGACGACGACCTTCACGCCTGGCCGGTGCCGCTTGCACGCCTTTGCGACCTGGAGGCCGTTGAGCCCTGGCATGGCGAGGTCGGTCAGCACGACGTCGAAGGTGCTCCAGCGAAAGGCCTCGACGGCCCGTACGCCATCTTCGACGGCGGTCACGGCAAAGCCTCGGTCCTGGAGCTCGTCGCGCACGAGCTCGCGGAAGTCCCGAGCGTCCTCCGCGAACAATACCCGGAGCCTCGGCCTCGGGTCAGCCACGAAGCCGCCCCGCGAGATGACATGGACTGGACATCAGCGCGGTGATCGGCTCCCGCCGGGCGTTTCCGGAGGGGGGTCGCCCTGCTATCCTTCGCCCGAGGAGACCGTGCATGACGACGAGCCTCGATGACTTGCTGCGCACGCGCGTGGCGCGATACGTGGACCGCACGCCAGACTGGGACGCCTTCGCCGACGCGCGGGTCGAGGGCTATCGGAGAGCGCAGCACCGCTACATCGGCTCAGGAGCCTCGGGCAAGACCGACACGCGCACGATCCCGGCCGAGCACTTCACCCTGAGCGTGATGTTCGTCCCGCCTGGACAGGGGAACGCCGCCCACAGTCACGAGGTGGAGGAAGTGTTCTTCATTCTCGACGGCAAGGTCAAAGTCTTCTTCGAAGACGGCGCGGGCGGCCGGGCCGAGGCGGTGCTCGGTCGCTGGGATTGTGTGTCCGCCCCGGCGAACGTGATCCACGGCTTCGAGAACGTCGGCCTCGAACCGGCGTACCTGCAGGTGATGCTCGGACGCGCCCGGCCCGATCTGATGACCTACGCCGACCCCGCGCTGCAGGCGGGCCGTGACGCCCACCTGGCAGAGCGGAGGTGACGGTCACTTCTCGTACTTGAACGACACGTTCACGCGCGCGCGAAACGCGGTGACCTTGCCCTTCTCGATCGTCACGTCGAGCCGGCTCACCTCGGCCACTCTCAGGTCGCGCAGGCTCTTCGACGCGGTCCCAGAACCGCGTTCTTGACCGCCTCCTCCCACGACGTCTTGCTCGTTCCGACCAGGTCGGTCACCCGATACACGCTCTCGCCAGCCATGGCCGCCTCCTCGTTGCGGGTTTCGTCCGAACGCTGCCGGAACGCCGCCATCGACCCGGGGCGCCGTGCCGAGCGATGCGCTCGGCAGCGAGATAGCACAGTCCGATACCGGCCGCAATGCACGGCCGGTGATCGACACGCGCTCAGTAACAGACGATGTGTTCGAGGAGCGTGCAGTGGACGGCGGGCTCTGGCGTCCGCGCGTTCCACATCGCCGAGAACGTGGCGAGGATGACGGAGAGGACGCGGCGATCGGCTTCGCTGTTCCACTTCAGGAGGAAGGGCTCGGTGGATCGGACGAGCTCATCTTGCTGCTCGGGGGTGAGCGCCGTCCACTTCTGAAGACCGAGCGGTGGCAAGGCCCCGACGATCTCCCGGGCGCCTTCCCATGCATCCGAAGACTGCTGAGGCGGCGAGGACGCGCACCCGGTCAGCAACAGCCCGACGACAACGATCGCGGCGCGTCTTATGGCCGCTTCACTCGCACGCGTTGCCCTTGATAGCCGAGGACGATGCCGTCTTCGTTGATGCGCTCGACGATGACCTTACCGTCGAGCGATTGGCCCTCGACGAACTTTCGTCCGCTGAGGAAGACCATGCGGTCCCTCGGATCGGCCGCCCACACCAGCACTTCGAGCTTGAACTTCGACATCGCGTCGCGGAGCTCGGGGCCGGCGTCGGATTCCGGTTGCGGTTGCGGGGGAGGCGGCGTGACCACGGCCGTGACGGGCGCCGGTTGATTTTGCGGCGCGACGGTGGCCGTGCGGTCTCCGGCCGGACGCTCGGCGGGCTCGGCGAGCGTCCGTTCAGCGGGCCGCGCCGCGACCCCTGGTGGTCGAATCGGCTCGACGGGCCTGGGCTCGACAGCCTTCGGCTCAACGGGCTTCGGTCGCTGAACCGGCGCCACGGGCCGTGCGGGCGGTGGCATCGGTGTCACCGGAGCGTGCGCCACGATCCCGGGCGCCCGGACCGCAGGCGGCGGCGGTTGAGCGACGGTTCTCGGCGCGGACGGCGGAGGTGTAACAGAGCGGGGCGGCAGGATTGCCGCGGGCGGCGCTTCAGGGGCCATCGGGGCAACCGGTGTCGTGGGCGCTGCCGTGGTCACAGGTGGCGCCGTGCTCGTCGGAGACTGGGAGCCGAAGCGCGGCAGCATCAGGAGCAGCAGGAGCACGAGTCCATTCAACACGAGCGCGGCCGCGGCGATCCATCGCCACGGGATCTGCCGCGGGCGCTCCATGCTGCGCAGCCGCTGACTGGCCGCCGTGACCGGCGTGCCGTCGATGCTGCGACTTTCCTGAGCCTGCTTCAGCGCCTTGAGAATGTAGGACATCAGCGAGCGCTCGAGAGCAAAGGAGCTTCGCGTTCCAGTCGCGCGCCGAGCCGGGCAAGCGTCTCCACGCCCGCGATGCCGTCAGCCTCCAGCAGCTCTTTTTGCTGAAAGGCCTGCACCCGCGCCCGCAGCTCGTCGTCGTAGAGGTCGGACTTCGCGGCCGCCTGAGCTCCGTCCAGCGCGTCGAGACGTCGCCGGAGCCACTCCACGTCCGGACCGCGCATCCCCGGGCTCAGCACGCGCTTGACGAACGGTGGCGGTTTCCAGACGAACGCGAACGTGCCGTCCCAGCGCGATTCGACGTCGGACACCGGGACGGTCACGACGCGGTCACCGAACTCGAGCGTCGCCGTCTCGCTGCCGATCGCGGTCACCGCCGCGTAATTGCGCTTGCCCTCGCCGCCGACCAGCTTGATGACGGCCGGCAAGTCGAGGCGCCGGATCACCATCCACGTGCCGCGCATCTCGACGCACTCGAAGCCGGTGCGCGTCGCCACGGTGCAGGGTCGGGTCTCGCTCTCCGGCACCACGACGTGCCATCGCGCGAGCAGGCGGCGGAAGGCCGAGGCCTGGTCCGCCGTCAGCGTCGCATCGGCCAGCACGGCCGCGAGTCGGGGTTTTGCAAGGGGGGTGGCGCCGGCGACCGGCTCGCGAGTCGCCGCGAGGGCGCCTGCCGGTGGGTCGGGCGCAACAGGAGCAGCCTGCGGGGCGGACGCGCCCATTGGCAGGAGGCGCCGCGGAGACAGCCCCCACACGTACGCGGCGGCACCGGCGAGCAGCAACACTCCGGCCGCCACGGCAGCGCTCCGCCACCATATACGGAAGCCGGCCTGGGGACCGAGCGCCTCGCGGGCCGCCCGGCGAATCGTCGCGACGTTGACGCGGGCCTGGCCCTGCGCGTACGCGCCGAGCAGCGCGCGGTCGCACACCACGTTGATGAGCCGCGGGATCCCGCGGGCAGCCCGATGCACCTGCCGCATGGCCGGATCGGAGAAGAGCTTCGCCGCGCATCCGGCAACGCGCAGCCGGTGGAGGATATAGGCGCACGTATCCGCCTCGTTGAACGGCAAGAGGTGATAACGGGCGGTGATCCGCTGCGCGAGCTGACGCAGATCCTTCCGAGCGAGCAGCGTGATGAGCTCGGGCTGGCCGATGAGCACGATCTGGAGGAGCTTCTGCTTCTCCGTCTCGAGATTGGTGAGCAGGCGCAGTTGCTCCAGTGACTCGGCACTGACGTCCTGAGCCTCGTCGACGATCAGGACGGTGCGCCGCCCTTGCTGGTGAGCCGTCAGCAGGTGGCCGTAGAGGGCGTCGACGTACACTTTCCGGCTCGGCGCTTCCGCGGGGTGGGGGACTCCCAACTCCTCGCACACCGTGGCCAGCAGTTCCTCGGGCGTCAACATTGGATTCAGAACGAGCGCCACGTCGACGTTCGCCGGGATCCGATCGAGGAAGTAGCGGCAGATGGTCGTCTTACCCGTGCCGACCTCGCCCGTGATCTGAACGAACCCCCCGTGCTCCTTCACCCCGTACAGGAGATGGGCAAACGCCTCTTCATGGCGGGGGCTTAGGTACACGAACCGCGGATCCGGTGTCGTCGAAAAGGGCCACTCGGTGAACTGGAAGTACGACAGGTACATCAGGGCCCAGTCGTGGTCCGGGGGGAAGGCTGCGGCGTCACCGTATCACACTAGAGGACATCGCAGGCGAGCGTCAAGTTCTCGCCCGGCACCTACCTTGCTCTATTTCAACAGCATGTTGCGCATCGAGGCTTGCCATGAAAACTCTTAGCATCAGCGTGATCGTCGCGATCGCGGCCGGCCTGGTCGCCTCCCGCGGCGAGTCCAAGGCCCCGCCCGAGCCCCAAATCGTCGCCATCGTGGAGAGTTCTAATCCGGCGCCTGCGGAGTCGATGCGAGCCCGGACGTCTCCGCGCCTGGCCCGTCGCCTCGAGGATAGGGAAAAGGATTCACTGGTAGGACTCACACTGCTCCTTGCCCTGCAGCGCGGTGCACACTCGCGCTAGTTGGCTGACCACCGAGGCCAGCTAGCCGGCGCGATAGTGGTGCCGCGTCCGCTCGAGGAGCGTGTCGGCGATGCTGGGCGACAGCTTGCGGACCGCGAACAGGGCGGCTTCCGACGCGGGCATCGACGTGGCGACGGGGTAGCGGGTCGCGATGAGCTGTCGTAGCTCCGGTGCGTCCTGGCCGAACGTATCCCCGAGAGCGCGCTCGACAGCCCGATCCAGTCGGTCGTAGTCGTCCACGGGAACCAGGTGGGAGTGGCAGCGGCTGATCTGATGCAGGACGCCGCGATGCGCGCGCACGTCGAACGGGTCGATGCGGTACGCGCAGAGGAGCGAGACGCCCTGATCGGCCAGTACTTCGTTCCACATCTCCTCGAGCTGGACGGTGGCCTCGAGGTTGTGATCCCAGAGCAGGTTCACCATCTCGCCGAAGAGACGAATGTTCCGGTACCCCTCCGCCCGGATGGTCTCCAGAATCGGCAACACGGTCGCCAGGAACGCCGCCCGGTCGGGCAGGCCGTCCTTCATGAAGCGGGCGAGACACTGCTCGGCGTCGGCGATGACGAGCTGCCCGCGGCGCACGGCCTTGGGAACCTCGACTCCGGCCGTGTCGAGACGATCGCAGATCACCCGGACATGAGCCGGTGTCCCGATGATGACCGCAGCCCCGCCGTCCCGCAGGCCGGCTCCGAGAAAGTGGGCGACGGCGCGGCCGAGAAACTGCTCATCGGTGTAGAGCTGCACGACGTGATCGCGGGGGTGTGGTGTGCGGAGCAAGCGTTCCCACGACTGCGGCGGACTCAGCGACGAGGGTGGCGGCGTCATCCCGACTGTGAAGAGCCTCCCACTGATCCTTGGACTCTTTGTCTCCCATTCTCCAGCGTCGTGCAAGGGGAAAAAGGTTGCACACTCACCCTCGTCCCACGAACGGCATCTTCGTGGCCATGACGGTCAGGAACTGCACATTGGCGTCGAGAGGAAGACTGGCCATGTAGACGACGGCCTCGGCCACGTGTTTGACGTCCATCGTGGGCTCGACCTCAATGGAGCCGTTCGCCTGCGGCACCCCGCGTTTCATCCGCTCGGTCAACGGTGTCGCGGCATTGCCGATGTCGATCTGCCCGCAGGCGATGTCGTACTTGCGGCCGTCGAGCGAGGTGGACTTGGTCAGCCCGGTGATGGCGTGCTTGGTGGAGGTGTAGGGCGCCGAGAACGGCCGCGGGGCATGCGCCGAAATCGAACCGTTGTTGATGATGCGGCCGCCCCGCGGCTGCTGGTTCTTCATGATCTTGATCGCTTCCTGCGTACACAGGAAGGGACCGGTGAGATTCGTGTCGATCACAGTCTTCCACTGCTCGACGGTGAGGTCCTCGAGCGGCACCGGTGGGGCGCCGGTTCCCGCGTTGTTGAAGAGCAGATCGAGCCGGCCGAAGGCTTCCTTCGTGCGGGCGAAGAGCGCCTGGATCGACGCGGGATCCGTGACGTCGGTGGGCACGACGAGTGACCGGGCGCCCGACGCCTTGCCCTCGGTCGCCGTGCCTTCGAGCGCTTCCTTCCGGCGTCCCGCCAGGGCGACCGCATAGCCTTCTTTCATGAGGGCCAGCGCGACAGCCTTGCCGATTCCGCTCCCTGCTCCCGTGACGATCGCAACCTTTTCCGTCGAGGCCATGAATGAACCCTCCGCCCTTCTCTAGGGCGCTTAGGCTACCACGAGCCGCGGGGCACCGTGTTCATCGAGCGGGACCTGGAATCGCAGGAAATCGGCGTGCTTTTCGAGCACGACGACGCTGACGCCAGCTCGCGCGAGGAGCGGCCCGAGCATCATTCCGGCCGGCCCACCCCCGGCGATGCAGCACTGCACCGGCGCGGTGCTATCATCTGCCCGCAAGGAGGCCGCCTCGATGCGCATCTACACCGACATCAATCTGGCCGACCGAACGATCACCAGGCGGGAGCTGCACGGGGAAGCCGTCGTCAAGGCAGGCCGGTATCTCATCGCCAGGACGCTGCTGGAGCGGGACGCCGCCACCGTGGATCCGCTCGGGCCGCAGAATCCGCTGATCTTCTCGGCCGGACCCTTTGCCGGCACGAGCTTCTCCAACGCCAACCGCACGAGCGTCGGCTGCAAGAGCCCGCTCACCGGCGGCGTGAAGGAGGCCAACGGGGGCGGCACCTTCAGCTACGCGCTCGGCCAGCTCAAGATCGCGGGCTTCACGCTCCGCGGCGCCGCGGCGGACTGGGTGGTCCTGCACTTCAAGAAGGACGGGACGATCGCCTTCGACGACGCCCGGCCCTATCTCGGTAAGGGCAACTTCGAGGCTGGCCGTCTGCTGCAGGAAAAGTACGGCAAGAAGGTCGCCTACGCGCTCTGCGGCCCCGTCGGCGAGTATCAGGGCTTGATCGCCGGGATCGCGTTCACCGACAAGGACGGGCGGCCGTCGCGTCTGTCGGCCCGGGGCGGCGTCGGCGCCGTGATGGGGTCGAAGAAGGTGAAGGCCATCGTGGTGGACCTCGACAAGATCCCGCCGTTCGACGATCCCAAGAAGGTCAACGCCGCCGTCAAGGATTACTCCAAGATGCTCCTGGCCGACGGCATCATCACGAATTTCTACGCCAAGCTCGGCACCATGGGCATGGCCGACGTCCAGAACTACATGGGCGGCTTGCCGACCCGGAACTTCAGCGCGGGGCAGCTGGCCGACGTGAAGGCGGGGGAGTCGTTCAAGATGGGCGCCGATTACATCGGCCCCCTCAACACGTCCCGTGGCGGGGAGCAGACTCACGCGTGCATGCCTGGCTGCGTCATTCAGTGCAGTAACGTCTATCACGACGCCAGCGGCAAGGAGGTGGTGTCTCCGGTCGAGTACGAGACGCTCGGCCTGCTCGGGTCGAACTGCGGCCTCACCGAACCCGACGACCTCGCCCAGCTCAACTTCGTCGCCAACGATCTCGGCGTGGACACGATCGAGCTCGGCGGCATGATCGGCGTGCTCATGGAGGCCGGTCTCGGCCGCTTCGGCGACGTGAAGTTCATGACGGACGTGCTCGCCGAGATTCGCGCGGGGAGCGACCGCGGCCGACTCTGGGCCCAGGGCACGGCGCGCGTCGGCGATCACTACAAGGTCGGGCGGGTTCCTGTCATCAAGAAGCAGGCGATCAGTGCGTACGACCCCCGAGTCATCGAGGCGACCGGCATCTCGATGATGGCCACGGCTCAGGGCGCGGACCACACGACCGGGAATCTGCCGCGGCTCAAGACGCGAGAGATGGACCTGGAAGCCCTGATCAGTCAGAGCCTCGTGGTACAGACGAACTGTGCGGCTACGGACTCGCTCGGCCTCTGCATCTTCGGCCGTTCGGTCACCGAGCCCAACACGCAGTTCCTCGCCGACGCAATCAATGCCGCGCACGGCACGGCCCTGACGAAGGACTTCTTCGCCGAGCTCGGCCGCGAGACGCTGCGGCTCGAGCGCGAGTTCAACCGCCGGGCCGGCTTCACCCAGAAGGACGACGAGCTGCCTGCGTTCTTCTATTCGGAGCCCGTGCCGCCGACGAACCACGTAGCGCGCTTCCATGCGGCGGACGTGCATTCCATGTACGACCGCCTGCCGACCTGAGCCGGCCCGAGCCTGCGAACACGTCGCGGCCCACGTGGCCGCCGTTACGACGCGTACGCGTAAAGCGGCGTGGCGACCTGGACGAACTCGGTGCGGTTCCGCTCGATCCAGTCGACGCCGCG
The DNA here is from genome assembly GCA_003220615.1 of Candidatus Rokuibacteriota bacterium. Classification (GTDB taxonomy): domain Bacteria; phylum Methylomirabilota; class Methylomirabilia; order Rokubacteriales; family CSP1-6; genus 40CM-68-15. The sequence goes on along the minus strand of QHTB01000160.1, from coordinate 7,561 downwards.
ACGACCATAGCGCAAGTACGGCAAGAGGGCCGGATTCGCCTGCGAAGGACGAAGTGGGCCGCAGCAGGCAACCACGTCGCCGTTACTCGCCGTCACCACACCCCAAAGCTTTCCCGTTCGGCGGTCACGCCAAAACCCCCAGGACGCGTCGGCCATTGTGTGTCTCCTCCATAGAGGGTCATAGGGAAGTGTCCTGTAGTAGCACCGGTCAGCAGGGCGAGACAACGGGAAAAGCGTTTCATAGCGCGGTGACAACTTCCGTCAGTCCATCAGCTCTGATCCTCGCGTGCCGGGGGGTGATCGGGGTAATATCTGTCAGGCGAATAGGGGATAACCTCCTCACGTCGAAGGCATAGCGAGGGACAGCCATGAAGAAGACAGCGACGGTTGCTTGCTTGTCGGTCGCGCTGTTGCTGGCCGCCGTGGTGCCGAGTCAGGCCTGGAACCGCTCCTTCCATCACGCCGGAGCTCGCGTGTTCGTCGGGGTGGGACCGGTGTGGTGGGGTCCTCCGTATCCTTATTGGTACTACCCGCCGGCGCCTGTCGTGGTTGCCCCGGCTCCGATCATCGTTCAGCAGTCTCCGCCCGTGTACGTGCAGCAAGAGGTCGCCCCGGCCCCCGCTGCCGCGCCGGCTCCTCCCGCGGCATCGCCGGAATCGTTCTGGTACTACTGCCCGAACGCGAAGGCGTACTACCCGAACGTGCAGTCGTGCAGTGAGCCCTGGGTCCGGGTGGCGCCTCGATGATGATGGTGACGCGGGGCGTAGTCGCTCCCGTCGCCGCGGTGCTCCTGCTGAGTGCGTGCGCGACGATCCCCACCGGCCCGACCGTCATGGTGCTCCCGGGCAACGGCAAGAGCTTCGAACAGTTCCAGGGCGATGACGTCATCTGCAGGCAGTGGGCATTGCAGCAGACGGGAACAACCACGGGCAGCGCGTCGACAGACAGCGCCGTGAGCGGCGCCGCGATTGGAACGCTGGTTGGTGCGGCCGCCGGCGCTGCGCTTGGTGCTGCCGCAGGCAGCCCGGCTACCGGCGCCGCTGCGGGTGCGGGTATCGGTCTTCTCGGTGGGACGGCCGTCGGCGCCGGCCGCGCCGAGGGCGCGAACGCGTCGGTGCAGCAGCGCTACAACGCCGCCTACATGCAGTGCATGTATGCGAAGGGTAACCAGATCCCCGTGGCTCGTGGCTCGGCGCCGTCGTCGTACACGTCCGCTCATCCTGCGCCGCCTCACGGGACGCCTCCACCACCGCCGCCGCCGGCGGCTCCGCCCGCCGGCACTCCACCGCCTCCGGCTGGGACGCCACCTCCGCCGCCACCGGGACCGACGCGCTAGGCGCGCCGGGGCTCACTCGACGGCGAGGCGATAGCCGACGCCGGGTTCCGTCAGCAAATAGCGCGGCCGCGCAGGATCGCCCTCGAGCTTGTGTCGTAGGTGCGCCATGTACACCCGCACGTAGTGCGCCTGTTCGGTGTGGGTCGGGCCCCAGACGTCACGCAGCAGTTGCTGGTGGGTGACGACCTTTCCCGCGTGACGGACGAGCGTGGTGAGCAGCTTGTACTCGATCGGCGTCAAGCGGATCTCGGCGGCTCCCAGCACCACCCGACGCCGCAACAGGTCCACCTGGAGCTCGCCGACCTTGAAGGTCGCGTCGTCGGTCTCGTGGGACGCGCGGGCCGTGTGCCGGAGGGCCACGCGGATACGGGCCAGCAGCTCGCCGGCGCTGAACGGCTTGCCGACATAGTCGTCAGCGCCCGCATCGAGCGCCGCGACCTTGTCCCGCTCCATCCCGCGCGCCGACAGCACGATGATCGGCACGTCGCTCCATTCACGCATCCGGCGGATGACTTCGAGACCATCGATATCGGGCAGGCCCAGATCGATGATCACCACGTCGGGCTGGCGCGAGCTGATCTCGACGAGGCCGTCGGCGCCTGTCCCCGCTTCGAAGAGGCGGTAGCCCTGCCCGATGAGAGTGGCTCTGAGGAAACGGCGGATCTGTGGCTCGTCCTCGACCAGAACGACGACGGGATCAGGCATTGAGCGGAACCGACGCCGGTGGCGTCCCGCTCAGTGGCAGCGTGAAGAGGAAGGCCACGCCGCCTTCGGGCAGGTTCTGGGCCCAGATGCGCCCACCGTGCGCCTTGACCACGCCGCGACAGATGGCGAGGCCGAGGCCGGCGCCGCGGCCACCCGCGGCGTCTCCCTGGTAGAACTTCTCGAACACCTTTTCTTCCTCTCCGGCCGGCAAGCCAGGTCCGCGGTCGGCGACCTCCACGGTGATCGCCTGATCGGTCGCGGTCGCGATGATCCTGATCGGGCTTCCGGGCGGCGTGTACTTGAGCGCGTTGTCGAGGAGGTTCACGAGAACCTGCTCGACGAGCACGTCGTCGATGGGCACCAGGGGCAGGTCGGGCCGAATGCTGGTCGTGACTCGGCGATCGGCCAACCGCTTTCCGAGGCGGGTCAGCGCCGCGCCGATCACCTCCTCGAGAGGGTGCCATTCCTTGCGGAGCTGCAGCGCGCCCGACTCGAGCCGCGTCATCTCGAGAAGGTTCTGGACGAGACGATTCAGGCGCTCGGCCTCCTCACGCACCGACTCCAGGAGCTCGTGACGCGTCTGGCTGTCGAGACGGGTACCGCCGTCGAGGATCGTGCTGATCGCCCCCGTGATGGTCGCCAGCGGGGTGCGGAGATCGTGGGAGACCGAGCTCAGCAGCGAGTTGCGAAGACGCTCGGTCTCGATGCGCACCTGGGCGTCCTGAGCCTCGTTGGCCAGATTCGCCCGCTCGATGGCCAGCGCGATCTGGTTCGCGAACGTTTCGAGCTGGTGGAGCTGTTCGGGCGCGTCGAGTGCGTGAGGATTGGTGGGCCGCACGCCGAGCACGCCCACGGGGCCTCGCGAGGCAGCGAGAGACAAATAGAGCGCCGACGCTCCCGGGAGCGTGCTGGTCCCGAGGCCGGCGAGCTGGCGATGCTCGTAGACCCAGCGGCCGACACCGAGCTCGTTCCCGTCCACTTCATATTGCCCGCCCGGCCACGCCACCAGACGGTCATCGACTTCGGGCAAGAGCACGGCGACGCTGCAGCGGAAGACCTCGCTGATGTGCCGGACCACGATGGTCAAGAGCGCATCGACGCCGCGCGTGCTCACCAGCTCTCGACTCATCGCGTAGAGCGCCGCGGTCCTCTGCTCACGCTCGCGCGCAGCGACCGCCTGGGTCCTGACCCGTACGGTGAGGCCGCTGATCACGAGGCCGACGAGGAGCATCACGGTGAACGTGAAGAGGTAGCGGACGTCGGAGACCGCGAAGGTGTAATACGGCGGCACGAAGAAAAAGTCGAACGCGCCCACGCTGAGCACAGAAGCCGCCAGGGAGGGACCGCGCCCCTGGCGCATGGCGACGAGGACGATCCCGAGCAGGTACACCATGACCAGATTCGACAGCTCGGAGAACGGCGACATGAGCCACGCCACGCCGGTGGCCAGCGCCACCGCCACGACGGCGCGAGCGTACGCAACCCAGTCGGTCGGGATTGCGCGCTGACGCACCGGCGTCACGGCCGGGGTGGGCTCGCGCTCGCCACTGATCACATAGACGTCGATGTCACCGCTGCCCTGGACGAGCGCATCGACAATGGAGCCGATGAAGATCCGTTTCCATAATCCTCGCGTGGGCTTGCCGACGATGAGCTTGGTGACGTTGTGGGTGTGGGCATACGCGAGGATCTCCTCGCTCATCCGCTGGCCGCTCAGGGTCATGGTCTGGGCGCCGAGCTGCTCGGCGAGCCGCATCGTCTGGATCACTCCGTCGTGGGCGGCCTGCGGAAGCCGTGTCTGCTGGGGCGTCTCCACGTACGCCGCGATCCACGGCGCGCCGAGGCGGTCGGCCATCCGCTTGGCGGCGCGCACGAGCCGCGCGGACGCGGGACTCGGCCCCAGGCACACGAGCAACCGTTCGCCGGCGGGCCAGGCCTTCTCGATCGCGTGCTCGCGCATGTACACGCGCATCTGCGCGTCGACGCGCTCGGCGGTGCGACGCAAGGCGAGCTCGCGCAGGGCAATGAGGTTGCCCTTGCGGAAAAAGTGACGGAGAGCCTCCTCGGCGAGCTCCGGAACGTAGACCTTGCCCTCCTTGAAGCGCTGCAAGAGGTCATCGGGCGGAAGGTCGATCAGCTCGACCTCGTCGGCCTCCTCGAGAATGGAATCCGGCACCGTCTCCCGGACGACGACGCCGGTGATCTTGGCGACGACGTCGTTGAGGCTCTCCACGTGCTGGACGTTGACGGTGGTGTACACGTTGATGCTGGCGGCGAGCAGCTCATCGACGTCCTGCCAGCGCTTGGCATGACGCGAGCCCGCGGCGTTAGTGTGGGCGAGCTCGTCGACCAGGATCAACGTCGGGCGGCGAGCGAGGGCGCCATCGAGGTCGAGATCGCGGAGCGTGGATCCCCGGTACTCGACGGAGCGAGAGGGGAGAACCTCGAGGCCCTGGAGCAGCGCTTCCGTCTCGACCCGGCCATGCGTCTCCACGAAACCAACGACGACGTCCACGCCGTCATCGCGCTGCTCGCGAGCGGCTTCCAGCATGGCGTACGTCTTGCCGACGCCGGCAGCGGCACCGAAGAACACCTTCAGCTTGCCACGGCGCCGGCGCGCCTCCTCTTCCTGGACCCGCACCAGGAGCGCGTCAGGATCGGGCCGAGCGTCCACGGCCCGTAGTGTAGCCCCCGCCGTGCGCGAAGCGTCAACTCCGCCGCAGTACCTCCGCGCGTACCAGCACGTGATCCTCGACACGAGTGCACCCGGGAATCGCGCGGGCCATCGCCACCACGCCTGCGCGCTCGGCCTGACTGTCGACCAGGCCCTGGAGCTCCAAAATTCCATGGTCAGCGCGAGCGTGAACGCTCCGCCCCGAAAGCCAGGGCTCTTGCTCCATGCGTTCGTGCATCTCCTGAACGAGCTGGTCGTCCGATACCGCCTGTTCGCGGGGTTCCGATCCCCACGCCGCCTCGTTGATCACGGCGGCCCGAGTCACGACTCCAACGAGGACGCTTGCCTCGACGACGGGCAGCAGACTGATGTCGTGCGCGTTCATGAGGGCGGCCGCCGCGCCGACCGATGCGTCGGGTTCGATCGAGGCAGGCGCCGACGTCATGACGTCGCCACGGTCGTGCCGACGGCTTTGCGATAGTCGCGGGCCAACGCCTCGCGATCACGAAACATGAGATCCCACCAGCGCGGCGTCCGACGGGGGATCAGACGGACGATCAGATCGCTTTCAGTCACGATACCGGTCTGGAGCAGAACGATCACATACAGGAGCGACCAGGCCGGCTTCGCATCCCGCCAGTCGTGTTTCACGGCTGTTTCCCCCCTCGCCTCCAGTGAACGACTGGAGGAGGTCAAGCCGCTGTCAAAGTCTGGCCGTTCGGCGTTAAGGCGAGATCAAGACGGCCGTTGAGGCGTCTTCCCTTTTATGCGTCCTTAATGTCATCGATCGGAGTCTTGACGGCGTCTTAACGGGTACCGGGCACACACTCGGAGTGACAGGACGATGTTGACGGCATCGGAGGGTGCGATGGATTTTCTGTACGTGGGATTGGCCGTGCTCTTCTTCGGGCTGTCGTGGGGCCTCGTCAAGCTCTGTGAGCGCGTGTAGGAGGCCACCATGCCGCTCTTGTACATCGTCGGCGGAATCGTGTCGCTCGGGCTGCTGGTGTACCTGGTGCTCGCGCTCTTGAAGCCGGAGCTCTTCTCGTGACTCGCACGCCCGTCAAGCCGCTCAGCTGGAAGGCTTACGGTGTGGGCGTCGTCGTGTTCAACGTCCTGCTCGCGCTCGTCATGTACCTGGTCATGAGTCTGCTCCAGTGGGGGTTCTTCCAATGACGGCGAACGCCATCTTCCAGCTCGCCCTCTACGTCGTCGTGCTGCTCGCTCTCGCCAAGCCGCTGGGGGCGTACATGGCCAGGGTCTACCAAGGCCGGCCCTGCGGACTCGACCGCCTCTTCGGCTGGCTCGAGCGGCTCATCTACAAGCTGTCCGGGATCCGGCCAGCCGAAGAGATGGGCTGGAAAACGTACGCCGCGACGATGCTCCTCTTCAATCTGGCGGGCCTTCTCGCGGTCTACGCCCTCCAGCGCCTGCAGGGCGTGTTGCCGCTCAACCCACAAGCGCTCGGCGCCGTCTCGCCCGATTCGTCGTTCAACACCGCGGTGAGCTTCGCGACGAATACGAACTGGCAGGGCTATGGCGGCGAGACGACGATGAGCTACCTCACGCAGATGTTGGGCCTCACGGTCCAGAACTTCGTGTCGGCGGCGGCGGGCATGGCGGTCCTGGTGGCGATGATCCGTGGGTTCGCACGGCGATCGAGCGCGACGGTCGGCAACTTCTGGGTGGACCTTACGCGGACCACGCTGTACATCCTGCTGCCGCTGTCCTTCGTCTTGGCGCTGATCCTGATCTCACAGGGCGTCGTCCAGACGTTCAGCCCCTACGCCAAGGCGGCAGTCGTGCAGCCGACCGAGTACGACGAGCCGATCACCGACAAGGACGGCAAGCCGGTCCTCGACGAGAAGGGCCAGCCGAAGACGAAGAAGTCGACGCTGGCCGAGCAGGTGATCGCCGTGGGCCCGGCCGCGTCCCAGATCGCGATCAAGCAACTCGGGACGAACGGTGGAGGCTTCTTCAACGTCAACTCCGCCCACCCGTTCGAGAACCCGACACCGCTCGCCAACTTTCTCGAGCTGCTGTCCATCCTCGTGATCTCGGCCGCGCTCTGCTACACGTTCGGCGTCATGGTGGGGGACACTCGCCAGGGCTGGGCGGTGCTCGCCGCCATGACCGTGATCTTCGTCAGCCTCCTCGCCGTCTGCGTCGTCGCCGAGCAAAACGGTCACCTCTTCGTGAAACAGGGCGTGGATCACGTCGCCAGCGCGCTCCAGGCAGGCGGCAACATGGAAGGCAAGGAGGTCCGCTTCGGCATCGCCAACTCGGCGTTGTGGGCCACCGCGACGACGTCGGCGTCGAACGGGTCCGTCAACTCCATGCACGACTCGTACACACCGATCGGTGGGCTCGTCCCGATGTGGCTGATGGAGCTCGGTGAGGTCGTCTACGGCGGCGTCGGCTCGGGCCTCTACGGGATGCTCGTCTTCGCCATCATCGCCGTGTTCGTCGCCGGACTCATGGTAGGACGCACGCCGGAATACCTGGGCAAGAAGATCGAGTCGTACGAGATGAAGATGGCGTCGCTGGTCATCCTGATTCCGCCCGCGGTCGTCCTGATCGGCACGGCCATCGGGGTCGTCACGCCCGGCGGCAAGGCGGGCGTCGCCAACCCGGGCGCCCACGGCTTCAGCGAGATCCTGTATTCGTTCTCGTCGGCCGGCAACAACAACGGCAGCGCCTTCGCCGGCCTGAGCGCGAACACGCCCTTCTACAACACCGCGCTGGGCTTCGCCATGCTGTTCGCGCGTTACTGGCTGGCGATTCCGACGCTGGCCATCGCTGGCTCGCTGGCCCGGAAGAAGATTGTCCCGAGCGGTCCGGGAACG
>QHTB01000109.1 GCA_003220615.1 Candidatus Rokuibacteriota bacterium | reverse complement strand
TCAGGCTCGCCTTCATCAGCTCGTGCGCCGCGGCGCGCGGGGCCGCCGGCATGTCCTTGAACGGAAGCCCCTCGCGCCGGCGCGGGATGTAGTGCCAGTTCGATCGCTCCTTGTCGTCGAACGCAAACACCGCGCGCCGTCGGCCGTCGGCCGGGAGCACAGCCAGCAGGGCCGTCGCCGCGCCTGCCATGGCAATGCGCGCAGTGTCGGGCGCTTGCGCGAAGGCGGGAGCACCGATCGCCCAGGCCGCGGTCGTCGCGGCCGTCCCGTGCAGGAGCTGACGGCGGCTGATCTTCACGACGTCTCCTTCCGTTGTGGCGTTTCTCGCAGCCCGAGCGCGGTCTCCCACGCCTGCTGCGTGGCGATCTCCTGAGTCCACGGGCGCATGAGCGCGCCCGCCCGGGCATCGCGAGCGTAGCGCTCGAGCGGATAGCGCTTGAGCAGACCCCGCCCGCCGCAGATGCGGATCGCCTCCTGGGTCACCACGACCGCGGAGCGATGCACGGTGACGACGGCGGCGCGAGCGCGCTGGACGGCGGCGGCCGGCGCGTCGACGCGCGCCTCCGAGACCGCGCGATAGTACAGCGCGCGGGTGCCTTCGAGGGTGAAGAGCATCTCGGCCAGCGCGGGGCCCTTGGCCGCCGCCTCGGTGTGAAGCCCGGGCGAGCCAGGCATCGCACCGGTCAGGTAGGCGAGCGCGCCGTCGTAGGCCGCCTGCATCAGGCCGAGGAAGGTCGCGCAGAACGTCAGCGGTGAGAGCTGCGGAAACGCGTTGTACATCGCGCCGAACAGTCCCGGCGGCAGCACCTCGGCGTCGTCCGGAACGAAGACGTCCTGCAGCACCATGTCGCGGCTCACGGTGGCGCGCATGCCCATCGGATCCCAGTCACCCGGAAACGTGACGCCGCTCGCGTCCTTCGGCACTTGAAGATAGAGCGTGCGCTCGATCCACGGCTCGTCGCCGGCCCGGAGGGCGGGCGTGGCGAAGTACGGAGCGGCGCCCGCGAGCGAGACGAAAAACTTCCGGCCATTGACGACGTAGCCGCCCGCGACCTTCCGTGCGACGGTGCCGAAGCGCCGGCCGCCCATCGAGAGCTTCGTGTCGGTCTCGCCCTGCTCCACCGGCTCGCTGTGGGGCTGCCCGTAGAAGACGCCCTGCTCGACGACCTCGCGAAACTTGATGACGCGCAGCTTCTCGTGACGCTCGCGGACCGGCGCGGGCATGGGCATGGCGTCGGCGACCTCGCCCATCATCAGCATGGTGAGACAGTGCATGTTGAACGTCAGCGACGTGGACGCATTGCCCTGCGCGAGCTGCTCGGCGACGAGGCAGTAGGTCTCGTAGTCGGCGCCGAGGCCGCCGTACCGCTCGGGGACACAGAGGCCGAGCAGCCCGTCCGCGCGCAGATCCGCGTAGTCGTCGAAGGGAAACGAGGCGTCCCGGTCGTGCGTGTCGGCGCGCGGCGCAAAGCGCTCGAGCGCCAACCGGCGGGCGCGGGCGATCAGTGCCTGCTGGCGGGCCGAGGGCCGGAGATCCATGCCCGAAGCATGATACCTGTCTCGTGATACCGTCCACTCGGAAACGGGAATCGATGAAGCCGCCTCCGTATTCCGCCATCGTCGATCGCCGACCGTTGCCGTGGCCCGACACCGACTGGATGAACGACGATCAGCCCTACTGGTACGAGCTGCCCCAGGGCAAGCTCCTCAACGTGCCGTACAACCTCGAGACGAACGACTTCACGCTGGCGCTGACGGCACGGCTTCCGGGGCCCGAGCTGGCGCGCGCGGTCGTCGATCACTTCGACCTGCTCTGGCAGGAAGGCAAGAAGCACGGCCGGTCCATGGCCATCGGCATTCACTCGTTCATCTCGGGCCAGCCGGTACGCACTCGCTATGTGCGCGAGTACATCCAGCACATGAAGGCCCGCGGCCAGACGTGGCTCACGACTTCGGACGCGATCTACGAGTGGATCGCGAGCCAGCCTGTCGGATAACGGCCGCGGGCACCGTAACGCGTCAGTCGAGGACGGCGATGCCTTCGATCTCGACCAGGAACTGAGGCTCGGCGAGGCCCTGCACGACGACCAGCGTGTTCGCAGGATACGGAGGAGCTGGGAACAGCTCGTCGCGGGCGGCGGCGACCAGCGGGCGATAGGCCCAGTGCGTGATGTAGGTGGTGGTCTTCACGAGATGGCCGACCTTCCCGCCGTAATGAGCGAGGATCGCGGTGAGGTTGGCGTAGCACTGGCGGGCCTGGGCGCGGGCGTCGCCGACGCCGACGACGGCGCCCGACGCGTCCATGGCGAGCTGGCCCGAGATGTAGAGCGTCTGGCCCGCGCGCGCGACGTGGGAGTAGTGCGCTTGCGGCGGATGGACGCCGGGTGGATTCGACAGCTCACGTCTCACGTCGCCCACCCGTGCGCTCCTTTCCCTAGAGCGACCCGAGCAGGTCGTCCAGCTCGCGATAGTCCGGCAGCCGTGTCTCGATCGCCCGGCCGTTGCGAATGACGACCCGGTTCGCCTGAGGCCGCGACAGCAGCTCACTCCACGTCCGTCCCTCGAACAGCACGAGATCCGCGGGCAGGCCCCGTCCGATGCGGCCGCTGGCGGCAAGACCCATCAGGTCGGCCGGCGTCGTGGTCACGGCGCGGGGCCAGTCGCCGTGCGGCCGGTCGAGATGGCAGATCCGCGTGGCCTCGCGAAACACCTCGAGCACGTCATGGTCGCCGAAGCCGTAGAACGCGTCGCGACAGTTGTCGCTCGCCACGGCGACGCGCACGCGACGCTCCGCGAATTCGTGCAGGAGCGTGACGCCGCGCCAGCGCGGCGTGCGGCCGGGGACTCGATCTTGCAGATAGAGGTTGCACATCGGCAGGCTCACCACGCTGATGCCGGCCTCGGCGGTGAGATCGAGCGTCTCGCTCACGACCTCGGGCGGCTGGACGGCGAGGCTGCAGCAGTGACCGCAGACGACCTGGCCCCGGAAGCGGCGCCGGAGCACCGCACGAGCGATGTGGGACAGGGCCCGCGCGCCGACGTCCCCGGTCTCGTCGCAGTGGAAGTCCACGTCGAGCCCGCGCTCGGCCGCCAGGTCGAGCAGGCGATTCACCAGCGTGTCGATCTCGGGCGACATGTAGGCGACCGCGCCGAGAATCCCGCCGGCGGCAGCGACACGGTCCGCGAGCTCGACGCCCTCGGGGCCACCGAACGCCGGAATGGGGATCAGCGAGACGGCCTGAAGGTCGATGCGTCCCGCCCACTCCTTGCGGACCTGCTCGAAGACGGGCCAGCTGATCGCGGCCTGCGGGCCCATGGAGTCGATGTGGGTGCGGATCGCGCGGGTCCCGTGGGCCCAGCTGCAGCGGAGTCCGAAGTCGATGCGCCGGCGCACGTCTTCGGCCGACCAGCGCGTGCTGCGGTCCGCCGCAACCGTGCGCAGCGCGCTGGCGAACGTGCCGTCGGGATTCGGCGCGCGCTCGCAGGTGTGGGCCTTGTCGAGGTGCGTGTGGACGTCGATCAGGCACGGCCAGAGCTGGCCGCGCGCGAGATCGACGCGCGGCTCGGGGCCATCGGCGCCGCCTGCCGGCACGACGGCAACGATCCGAGCGTCGCGGATCATCACGTCCACGCGCACGAGCCCGTCGGCGTCGACCGGCACGCCCGGCGGGAGATCGGCGAGGAGCGTCGCGGGAACGGAGGCGTTGGCGAGCCAGTACGCGTCCCGCTCGGGCACGGTGACGAAGCCGGGCGTCATACCTCACGCTCGACGGCGCTCTCGTGCCACTTGCGCAGGATCACGTACGACAGCCCGGTGAGGGCGAGGAAGATGAGGATCCCGCTGCAGGTGATCATGAGCAGCGCGGCGAACATCCTCGGGATCTGCATGGTGTAGCCCGCCTCCAGAATTCGGTACGCGAGCCCCGACTGCGAGCCGCCCGTGCCGGCCACGAACTCGGCCACGACCGCGCCGATCAGCGCGAGCCCCCCGCTGATGCGGAGGCCGCCCAGGAAGTACGGCATCGCGCTCGGCAGCCGGAGGTGCCAGAACACCTGGCGGCGCGAGGCGCCGTAGAGCTGGAAGAGGTTGACCAGGTTGTGGTCGGCGCTGTTGAGCCCGAGCGTGGTGTTGGACACGATGGGGAAGAAGGCGACGATCCACGCGCAGATGAGCAGCGCGAGCGGGATGTTCTTGACCCAGATGATGATGAGCGGCGCGATCGCCACCACCGGCGTCACCTGGAGGATCACCGCGTAGGGGAAGAGGCCGAGCTCGATCAGCTTGGACTGGGCGAAGAGGATCGAGATCAGCACGCCGGCCACCGTGGCGACGAGCAGCGCCGCGCCGGTGATCGCCAGCGTCACCAGCAGCGAAGGATAGAGCGTGCGCCAGTCGCTGATCAGCGTCTGGAGGACGAGCAGCGGCCCCGGCAGGATGTAGTAGGGGATCGCGTTCACCCGGACGACCAGCTCCCAGGCCACGAGGCCCGCGAGGCCGATGACGACCGGGGGGAGCGCGCGACGCAACGCACTCACGCGCGGGTCGCCTCGGCCAGCCGAGCGGAGACCTGCCGGCAGTACTCATGGTAGAGCGGCGACGTCCGGAACGCCTCGTCGCGGGGCGCCGGCGCGTCGATCACGACCTCGCTCGCCGTGCGCCCCGGCCGCGCGGTCATCACGGCGATGCGCGTGGAGAGGTAGACCGACTCGTACACGCTGTGGGTGACGAACACGACGGTCCAGCGCTGGCGGGCCCACAGCTGGAGCAGGTCATTATCGAGCTTGAAGCGCGTGATCTCGTCGAGTGACGCGAAGGGCTCGTCCATCAGCAGGAGCCGCGGTCGCGTGACCAGCGCCCGCGCGATCGACACCCGCATCTTCATGCCGCCCGAGAGCTGGCGTGGATACGCGCGCTCGAAGCCGTCGAGCCCCACCAGGCCGATGGCCTCCCGCGCCCGCGCCTCCCCCTCGTCGCCGGGGACGCCGCGCAGCTTCAGCGGGAGCAGGACGTTCGCGGACACCGTCGCCCACGGCATCAGCGTCGGGTCCTGGAACACGAAGCCGATGTCGCCCCGCGCCCGCCCGTTTCCGTTCGGCCACTCGATGCGCCCGCCGGAGACTTCGCCGAGCCCTGCGACCAGGCGCAGCACCGTGCTCTTGCCGCATCCCGAGGGGCCGAGCAGGCTGAGGAACTCACCCTCGCCCACGTCGAGGTCGAGATGCCGGAGGGCGACAACGCCGTTGGCGTAGACCTTGTCAACCTTCTGCAGCCGAGCGATCACGTCTTCTTGAGCTGGATCCCGTGCTTCTTGTTGACGAATCCGAGCGTGTAGGCGCGCTTGAGGTCGAGGTCGGGCGCGTAGAGGCCGGCCTCCACCATCGTCGCGTGGAAGTCCTTCCAGCGCGCGTCGATCATCGCCCCGATCCCGAGCCGCTCAGCGTCGCCGGAGTCGACGATGCCGTACTTCTTGAGCGTCGCGAGCGAGTGCGCGATCTGCTCGTCGGTCATCTCCGGGTTGTCCTTCTTGATCAGCGCGTTGGCCGGTCCCCCATCGCCGTAGAGGTAGCCGTACCAGCCCTCGATGGTGGCGTTCACGAACCGCTGCACGACGTCGGGCTTCTCGTTGACGAGCTTCCACGACGTCTCGATCGTGGTCGCGTAGCTCGAGTAGCCCGCGTCGGCGAGCAGGTGGACGACGATCTTGGCGCCCGCGCTCCCGATCTTGTACGGCTCGCTGGTCACGAAGCCCTGCTGGATCGCCGTCTTGTCGGCGAGGAACGGCGCCATGTTGAAGGTGTAGGTCCGGACCTGGTCGTCGGTGTAGCCGAACTTGACCCGCAGGAACTGCCAGTAGGTCGCCCGCGCCGTCGGCGAGATCATGATCGGCTTGCCCTTCATCGCCGCCAGCGAGTCGTTGCCCTGGCCGGCGTGGGCGATGAGCACTTGAGGATCCTTCTGGAAGACCGTCCCGACGCACACCATCGGGATGTTGCTCTTGACGTAGTTGAGCGCGTTGAAGCAGCTGCTGCCCATGTTGAAGTCGATCGCCCCGGCGGCGAGGAGCTGGGGATGGTTGACCTGCGGGCCGCCCATCCGGATTGTCACGTCGAGGCCGGCCTTCCGGTAGAGGCCCGTGGCCACCGCCTGGTAGTAGCCGCCGTGCTCGGCCTGCGCCTTCCAGTTGGTGCCGAACGTCAGCTTGTCGAGGCGATCCGCCCGCGCCGGCGCCACGCCGAAGCGCTCGAGCGACCCGGCCAGGGCGAGAGACGACGTCGCGAGGAACGAGCGGCGCGTGATCATGTCCTTCTCCTAGGCGTCCCTGGGCGCGACGCGGATCTCCCGCCGCGGGCTCCGATAGACGGCTTCCAGGAGCGTGGCCAGGCGCGAGGCTTTCGCCTCGCACATCTGCTGGCCCTTCGCGGCGGACGAGCGGTGCGGGTTGCCGATGGCGCCGGACTTCGAGAGATCGGACGCCACCCACGCCTCGACCACATCGCTGCCCTTGAACGAGTACCCGATCTCCGGCGTCGGGTCGAACACGTAGCCCTCGGCGCGGTCCATGTGGACGAGCTCGGGCGCGAGATGCCGGACCATCGACGTCTCCGAGTCGCCGGAGTGCATCGCGATGGCCGCTTCCTCCGGCGCGACCAGGCCCGGCACCTGACCGATGGCGCCGAGGAAGATCTTGAAGATCCGGATGTCGGTCTCGATGCGCAGATCGCGGAAGACGTCGTCGAGGGTGCCGACGTTGCCGCCGTGACTGCCCAGCAGCACGAGCTTGCCGAACCCGCTGCGCGCGACCGACATCGCCAGATCGCGGAGCACCATGCGCAGGGTCTCGCCGCTCCAGGTCAGCGTCCCGGGAAACGTCGTGTGCTCGGTGCTCTTGCCGAAGTTGGTGGGCGGCAGCGCCAGGACCATCACGTCGTCGGGCAGTCGGGCCAGCGCCGCGCCGAGCATGTCCATGCCGACCAGCGTGTCGGTGATGAGCGGCAGGTGCGGGCCGTGTTGCTCGACGGCGCCGACGTTGATCACCGCCGTCGCGTTGGGGTCGCGCTTGCCGATGGCGTCGATCTCCTGCCACGTGTAGTACGCCCAGTACCGGCGCGGCGGGATCGCTCCGTGCAGGCCGCTGCCGAGCTTGTCCGGCAGGCTCTTCAACATGCTCGTCTCCTCGGTCACGCGCCCGCCACCATCTTCGTGGGGACGCGGGCGGTGAGCGCGGGTCGCACCTCGTTCCAGAAACGCCCGAGCTGCTCGAGGGTGTCGGCGCGCCGCATGCCCGGCAGGTGAGGGAAGATCAGCAGCGCCTCGAAGCCGAGCTCCTCCTGCATCGCCAGCAGGGTGTCGCGCGCCTGCTCGGGCGTGCCGACGATCCAGGACTTGCCGGCCATGCGCTCCTCGAGCGCAAAGGGTTTGCGGTTCGCGAGCGCCGGAGTGCGGCGGATGATGTTCGGCCAGAGGAGCTTGGTCAGCTCGTCGTGGCCGCGCCGCGCGGTGCGAACGGCGGCCTCCGCCGAGTCGGCCATGTGGAGCTGCACCTGGAGAATCCGGTCTTCGCCCGGTCGGAGTCTCACGCCGTGAGCTTTCTCGACCAGCGCGGCATACTGCCGCCACCACTCGACCAGACGCTCCCAGGGATGGTTGGCGAGCACGCCCACGTGGCGCTGGCGGGCGGCGTAGCGCAGCGTGTCCTCGGTGCTGATCGGCTGGTAGATGCGCACCGGTGTGTCGAGCGGCCGCGGTACGAGCGGAAACTCGGTGACGGGCTCACCGCGGAACGTCAGGCCCTCGGGCGGGATCGTGTAATGCCGGCCACGGTGGGCGAACCGCTCGCTCGCGGTGGCCGCTTTGAAGATCGCCACCTGCTCCTCGAACACCTCGCGGTTGTGAAGGTCGTCGGCGTTGTTGTTGTAGCCGACGTTGACGCCGAACACGTTCGACTCGCGCTCCTCGGTGCCACGGCCGAGTCCGCAGAGCAGCCGCCCGCCGGCGAGCACGTCGGCCAGCGCGTAGTCCTCGGCGAAGTGGATCGGATGCCAGGCGGTGAGGACGTGGATCAGCGCGCCGAGGCGGATGCGGCGCGTGTGCTGGGCGAGGACCGCGTTGAGCAGGACGACGTTCGGCACCACCTCGAAGCCGTGGTCGTGGAAGTGGTGCTCGGCCGTCCACATCGAGTCGTAGCCGAGCTGGTCGCACGCTTCCGCGTACGCGATGAGATCGGCGTAGACGCGACGGTAGTCCTCCTGGCCGTAGCGCCGCCGGTGAGCCGGCGGGCCGTCCGCGCCGGCATCCGGCATGTCCACGGTCCCGTAGAAGAACGCGCCGAAGTGCATGTGGTGCCCGCAGATATACCAGGATGCTGGATCAACGCAACATGCCGATTCGGGCGTCAGCGGGATGCTCGCGATCTGAGCACCGCAGTCCGAGGGCTCGACTTACTTCAACTTGATCTCGACCCCTTTGGGAGCCAGCGTGAACTGGATGCCCGTCGCGGTGCTGGTCAGCTCCATGACCACGCCGTTCTGGTTCCTCATCGCCACGGCGCTCTTGCCCGCGCCTAAGGCCGCCCCCGCCTCGGCCGCGGCATAGTTGCCCGCGAAGTCCGACAGCTTCTTGAGGTGGTACACATTGCCGGTCGTCGACATCTTCGAGACGCCGACGTCCACGACGCTGAGCCCGTTGACGGTGAACGAATGGTCCTTGCCCTGGTACGTGAGCTTTCCGTCCCCCCAGCTCACGCCGATGCCGACCGCGATCGACTTGGTCTCGATGGCGACCTTTCCCGAGGGCGTCTCCTGCGCTCCCGCGGTCACCGCCGCCAGCATCACGCCCAGCATGAGCACGCGCACAGCCCAGATCTTCATGGCGTCTCCTTTCAGCGCACGGTAGGGCGTCCGGGCTGAGGAAAGCCATGGGACGTTGGTCCTATTCGCAGGGGCGATGGCGGACCCCAGGGTGGCACGCTACACTCCGGCCGGTCGATGAGAGACGAGCTGCTGCGCCGAGCGTCTGGGATGGTGCCCGTGCTCAAGGAACGCGCGGCGCGGACCGAGCAGCTCCGGCAGATTCCACCCGAGACCGTGAAGGACCTGATCGGCTCCGGCCTCATCCGGATCGGCAACCCGTCGCGCTACGGCGGCCTGGGCGTCGATCTGGACACGGCCCACGCCGTGGCCTGGGAGCTCAGCCGTGGGTGCGGGTCGACCGGCTGGTGCTATTCGCTCTGGACCGTGCACAACTGGTGGCTCGGCCATTTCCCCGAGCGAGCTCAGGAGGAATTCTTCGCGACCGGACCGGACACGCTCTTCTCCTCGGGCCTCAACCCGGCGCGTGGGAAGGGCGAGCCGGTGGAGGGCGGCTTTCGAGTGTCAGGTCGGTGGAGTTTCTCGAGCGGCTGCGACGCCGCGAGCTGGGCGATGGTCGCCATTCCCGGCGCCGGGCCCGACGGACTGATCTGGCTGCTGCTCCCGCGTTCTGATTACGAGATCGTCGATACGTGGTTCGCCGCCGGAATGCGGGGGACGGGCAGCAAGGACATCGTGGTCACGGACGTCTTCGTCCCCGCGCATCGCGCCCTCGATCCGAACCGCGCCGGCGATGGTGACTGGACGGGCTGGGAGCTTCACCGGCGCCCGAGCTATCGCGCGCCGCTCCGGTGCCTCACGGGCTGGGACCTGGCGGCGCCGCTCATCGGCATCGCCCAGGGCGCGGTGGACGAGCTCACGTCTCGTCTCCGAGGCACGACAGGAGCGGGACGATCCGCCGAGTCTGTTCCGCTGCAGATGCGGCTGGCCGAAGCCTCGGCCGAGGTGGACGCCGCGCGCACGATCCACCAGCAGGACATCCGCGAGATCATCGACAAGGCCGGGCGCGGCGAGGCGTTCACCGAGCTCGATCGGGCTCGCTATCGCCGGGACAAGGCCTTCCTCAGTCGGCTCTGCGTCCAGGCGGTGAACCGGCTGTTCGAGGCGAGCGGCGCCGGCGCCGTGCTCGAGTCCGACGCGATCCAGCGCTTCCATCGCGACGCCCACGGCGCGTCACATCACATCGCGCTCGTCTGGGACGTTGCCGCCGAGAACTTCGGCCGTGTGGCCCTGGGGCTCGCGCCCTTACCAGTTACTCCACGGAGGTGACACGATCATGAAGCGTAGCAGCGAGCGCATTCTCACCACGCACACGGGCAGCTTGCCCCGTCCGGCGGATCTGGCGGTGATGCTCGAGGCGCTGGACTCCGGCACGCCTCCGGAAGCCCTGGCGTTCGAGACGCGCGTGCGCCGTGCCGTCGCCGAGATCGTGCGGAGGCAGGTCGACGCCGGCATCGACGTCGTCAGCGACGGTGAGCAAGGCAAGGTCGGCTACTCCACCTATGTGAGGCATCGCCTCACCGGGTTCGGCGGACAGAGCGGAGCGGCGAAGCGAGCGGACTGGGCGGACTTTCCCGAGGCCGCGGCGCGCGCCGAGCGGCGCTCTCTGGTGTCACGCCCGGCGTGCAACGGCCCGATCGACTGGAAGGACCGGACGGCGGTGCAGAAGGACGTCGAGAACCTCAAGCTCGCGTTGAAAGAAGCGCAGCCGACCGAGGCCTTCATGACCGCCGCCTCGCCCGGCGTCATCGCCCACTTCCTCAAGAACGAGCACTATCCAAGTCGCGAGGCCTACCTGGCGCGGCTGGCCGACGTGATGAAGGACGAGTACGACGCGATCCACCGCGCGGGCTTCGTGCTCCAGATCGATTGTCCCGACCTGGCCATGGGCCGCCACCTGGCGTTTCCCGACCTGAGCAACGCGGAGTTCCTGAAGATCGCCGCGGCCAACGTGGAGGCGCTCAATCACGCGCTCCGCGATATCCCGGCCGATCGACTTCGCCTGCACCTGTGCTGGGGCAACTATGAAGGGCCGCATCACCGCGACATCCCGCTCCGCGAGATCTTGCCCGTCGCGCTCAGGGCCCGTCCGCAAGCGCTCTCCTTCGAGGGCGCCAATCCGCGTCACGAGCACGAGTGGATCGTGTTCCGCGAGGTGAAGTTGCCCGACGACAAGCTCATCATCCCCGGCGTGCTCGACTCGACGACCAACTTCATCGAGCATCCGGAGCTGGTCGCCCAGCGCCTGGTGCGCTACGCCGAGGTGGTGGGGCGTGAGCGTGTGCTGGCCGGCTCCGATTGCGGCTTCGCGACCTTCGCGCGATCGCAGAGCCTGGTCGAGCCCGACATCACGTGGGCGAAGCTCGAAGCGATGGCGGAGGGGGCCAGGCTCGCGTCGAAGCAGCTCTGGCGGTGAGGCTCGTCACGCCTCGCCGACGCCGGTGAGTCCCTGGACGAACCGGTCGAGCACCACGTTGAAGGCGATGGCCGTCGGCACGCCGACCAGCAGCGCCCCCGCCATCAGCGAGCCCCAGAAGTAGATGTCGCCCCGGATGAGCATGGTCGGCAGGCCGACGGTGACGACCTTCTGGTCCACGGGCGCGGCGAAGACCACCGCGTAGAGATACTCCTGCATCGAGAGCGTGAACGCGAAGATCGCGATCGTGGCGATGCCGGGCACGCTCAAGGGCAGCACGACGCGCACGATCCCGCCGAGCACACTGCAGCCGTCGATCCAGGCGGCCTCCTCGACCTCGCGGGGCACCGTGCGGAGGAAGCCCTGCATCAGCCACGTGCAGAACGGGATCGTGAAGGTCGGGTAGAGGAGCACGAGGGCCCACCACGAGTCGAAGAGCCCCAGCCTCCCCACGACGGGCGCCAGCGGGATGAACACGATGATCGGCGGCACCAGGTAGGTCATGAACAGCGCGGTGCCGGTGGCGTTCGCGCCCGGAAGACGCAGGCGGGCCAGCGCGTACGCCGCCGGCAGCGCGGCGAGCAGCGTGATCGCCACCACGGCCACCGACACGAGCGCGGTGTTGACGACCCAGGCGCCGAACCACGTCTGGGTGAACAGCAGATCGAAGTGCTTCAAGGTCGGCGGCAGGTGGAACCACAGCGGGAACTTCATGAGGTAGAGGTCCTGCTCCTGCTTGAACGCGGTGATCACCATCCACACGACCGGAAACAGCGCGATCACCAGAAATGGCGCGAGCCCGGCATAGATGCCGAGCTGCCGGGCCAGGCGCCGCGGGCGTCGCGCGCGCATGACGCGGAATTGTCTCACGCGGGGTGAAGCGCGGCTTGCGCGTGTCACCCGAGTCGTCTTACCGTCGGTGGCCGTGCTCTCGACCGTCCTCCGGACGCTGACCCTGCTCGTGCTCGTCGCGACGACCGCGGGAGCTCAGTCGCTCGACCGGGTCGGCGGCCGAGATCGCGACGCTCACGAAGAACGAGCTTCCGTGCACCCGCGGGTGAGCTTTCTCGAACCGTAGGTGCCTGCTACTCTGGCGGTCATGAACTCGTCCCGACGCGTGATCCTCGTCACCGGCTTCGAGCCCTTCGCCGGGCACGTGGTCAACCCATCCGCGGAGGTGGCGAAGGCACTGGACGGTCGCGTGGTCGGCTCGGCCGTGGTCCGCAGCGCGGTGCTGCCGGTGCACCACGCCGAGGCGATCCCCGCGGTGATTCGCCTCGTGGAGGAGAGCGACCCGCTGGCGATCGTCCACCTGGGCCTGGCCGGCGGCCGCGCGCGGATCGCGCTGGAGCGCGTCGCGGTGAACGTCATGGACTTCGAAACGCCGGACAACGCCGGCCACCTGGCGCAGGGCGAGTCGTGCGTGACCGGCGGCCCCGCGGCATATCTGGCCACGCTGCCGCTCGACGCCATGCTGGCCGCGCTGCTGGCCGAGGGGGTGCCCGCCTACGTCTCGAACACCGCCGGCACGTACCTCTGCAATCTCACGATGTACGGCACGCTCGACTGGCTGGCGGCGCGCAATCACCCGGCCCGGGCCGGATTCGTGCACCTGCCGCTGTCGCCCCCGATGGTGGCGGCCAGCGGGCTCGATCAGCCCAGCATGGACGTCGGGCTGATGGTGCGGGGGGTCGAGATCGCCCTCAGCGTCGTCGCGCGCACGACGTTTCCTCCCAAGGAGGTCAGGCCATGACCGTCACGATCGTCAACCCCGCCGCCGAGGACGTCACCGAGCGCCTCACGCCTGCCCCTCGCATCGCGTCGCTCCGCGGCGCGCGCGTCGCGCTGATCGACAACTCCAAGCACAACGCCGACCGCTTCCTCGACACGCTCGCCACGCTCCTCGTGCGCGACCACGGGGTCGCGAAGATCGAGCGCTATCGCAAGGTCAGCGCGAGCGTGCCGACGCCGACGGAGACGCTGCAGCGGCTGCTCGAGGCCAGCGACGCCGCCGTGCACGGGGTCGCTGACTGAGGGTCGTGCGTGACGTGGGGTCTCCACGACAGCGTTGAGATCGAGAAGACGGGTCGGCCCGCGGTGACGGTAGTCACCGAGGCGTTCCAGACGGCCGCAGACGCTCGCGCCGCCGTGCTCGGGCTGCCGGAGCACCCGAGGGTGATCGTCGAGCATCCTCTGGCCAGCCGCACACCGTCAGAGATCGAGAAGGTCGCGGTGGCGGCCGTCGCGCGGATCGCTGCCGGACTCTCGGGTCAGGCTACGTCGCCGGCCAGCGGATCCGTTCAGCACGTGGCGAAGACGAGACCGGCGCCGGCTCGCGCTCAGCGGCGTCAGCTCGCCGGTGACTTCGCCGAAGCCAACGAAGCGCTGGAGGCGCTCGCGTGGACCGACGGGCTTCCCGTCGTCCCGCCGACCGAGGCGCTCGTGGAGGCGATGCTACGCGGGGCGACGTGCGCGCCCGACGAGGTCCTCGGCCGCATGGAGCCGCTCCAGGGCACCGTCACCGTCGAGAAAGTCGCGGCGAATGCCGTGATGGCGGGCTGCCGGCCCGAATATTTCCCCGTCGTGCTGGCGAGCGTGCGCGCAGTGCTCCAGCCCGACTTCCACGTCGGCTCCACCGCGTGCACCACCGGCGGCGCCGCGCCGATCATCATCGTCAACGGGCCGATCGCGGGCCGGCTCGGGATCAGCGGGGGCACCGCGTGCTTCGGCGGGAACATCAAGGCGAACGCGACGATCGGCCGCGCGCTCCGTCTCGTCATGCGCAACCTCGGAGGAGCGAAGCCCGACGGTATGGAGAAGTCGACGCAGGCGTGGCCCGGCAAGATCGCCTGCTGCTTCGCGGAGAACGAAGCGCGCTCGCCCTGGGAGCCGCTCCACGTCGAGCGCGGCCATCCGGCCGGCGCCAGCACGGTGACCGTCGTGGCCGTCCGCGGCATCTACTCCCTCACCGAGGGCCGTCAGACGAGCGGGGAGGGCGTGCTCGAGACGCTG
>QHTB01000047.1 GCA_003220615.1 Candidatus Rokuibacteriota bacterium | reverse complement strand
ACCCACGAGGGACGCGACTGTTCGGGCGAGGTTGAACGGATCAACCGGCTTCGTTAGAAACGCCTCGAAGCCAAGGTCGATCACTTGTTCGGCTCAGATCGGCTGTGACTTGGTCCCACGCTTCGCCCGGCGGCGCCTCCGTGTTCTAGTTACGTGGTATTTTTAACGTCTTCCTGGAACCGGATCCCCTGAAGATTCGAAGGGCTACGGTAGACCGGAGGCGCTCGATTGGTTGAGCTCCGCGTTGGGGACCACGTGATTCGGAGTCACCGCCTGTTCAAGACTCGCGGGACTGTGGTGCGGGTCGCGGTGCAGCGCCGGGGAGAGGCGCGGCAAGTGTGGGTCAAGTGGGACCATCCCGACACGCTCCCCAACCCGAGCCTCGAGAGTGCGGACAGTCTCAAGGCGATCAAGGGCACGAGTTCGCCGCCCTAGCCGCAGCGAGCGCGACCGCGGCCGCGGTTCTCCGGCGCTCCGCGCGCGAGAGCGGAGGAGCTATACCTTGCGGACGTTCGCAGCCTGCAGCCCCTTCGGGCCGCGGGTGACTTCGAACTCGACCCGATCACCTTCAGCAAGGCTCTTGAAGCCTTGCGCCTGGACGGCGGAGTAGTGGACGAACACGTCCTCGCCGCCCTCTTGCGTGATGAAGCCGAAGCCCTTCGCGTCGTTGAACCACTTCACCGTTCCTGTTGCCATGACTGAAACCTTCCTCCGGGGCACTGCCCCTTGTTGCTCCCGCCGTGATGGCGGTGTCATCCGCCGACAGGGCGGACAAACAAAAACGCCGCGCGAACTGGATCTCGCACGGCGTGTCGCTCGAACCTCCAAGCACGCGACCGAAGCTGCCCAGAACTATTGGTAATATGACAAATCCCGGGTCGCACCGTCAACCCGATTCGTGCCCCGCGCGGAGGATCCCGACCGCCATGGTCGTGCGGCCTAGCGGCCCCGACGCACTTGTGCCAGAGTAAGCGAGTCTGGCGCGGTCGTTGGTTCATCGTGGGACCTTTCCTTACCAGACCACGCCTTTGGCACCCTCCTCCCGGCGTTCCAGAGAGTGTCATCGACAGCGGGAGAACCAGTCGGAGGCTGCGATGGCGTACAAATTTTTCACCCGGGGATCTGGCGTTCTCGTCGAGTGAGCGTTTGCGTGAGGTGTACGTGCAGGCCGCCGCCGTGGAGTCGGCCACGGTGGTGATGGACTAGGACACCGGCGACTCGCGCGGGTTCGGCTTCGCCGTGGATGGCGACGGCCGAGGCGGCGGTCAAGAAGTGCAACAATCAGGAGCTGGACGGACGGTGAAGATCGCGGTGGCCAAGCCCTCCGGCCCGGGCGGCGGCCAGCGCGGTGGCGGTCACTGGTAGGCGGCCCGCCCACCATGCCAGTGACGGCGTTCAGCACCCCGGGGAATCCATCCTGGCGCTGGCGGATCGTGAACTATGCGGGTGAGACGGTCGCGAGTCGCACGAAGGGTTTCCGACCATCGCCGCGGCCGTGGCCCCGGGCACGAGGCGCCTCATCGAGATGAACGTGGTCGATCGCTCGGCGCCCGTCCGGCCTCGGTCGACCTCCTCCCTCCGAGGTCGCTGAAATTGCGGGTGACCGTCTTCGACAACCAGATCGAGGCCGCGCTCAAAACGCTCAAGAAGCAGATGCTCAAGGCCGGCCTGTTTCAAGAGATGAAGCGTCGGGTCGCCTACGAGAAGCCGTCCGTGAAGCGGAAGTGGAAACAGACCGCGGCCCGAAAGAAGCGGCGCAAGGCGATGCGACGAATGGAACGCGACAGCGAGTAGCACGCCGGTGAAGGTCATTCGGCTGCGCGACTATGGCCCTCGGATGCGGACGGCGGTCCACGCGCAGCAGGTCCACGACCAGATCGCCCAAGCGTTGAAAGCCTCCAGCCGCGTGCGTCTTGACTTCGCCGATATTGAGTCGGTCGGCGAGACCTTTCTCGATCGAAGCCTCGGCGCGCTCGTCGCGTGGCACGGTGCGACGGTGTTTCGGTCGCTTGTGTTCGCGCACTGCAGTCCGAGTGTCGCGGCGAGCATCGGCAAGGCGTTCCCCCAAGCAGGACCGATTCGCGGGGCGTCGCGGAAGAAGCAGCCACAGGCTAGAACGGCCCTTTCGGGTTGCTGACGATCCAGTACCAGCCCCAAGCGATCAGCCCGACCGCGACGCCGATGGCCGCGAGCGTGGCAAGGTTCGTGGCGAGGTTAGTGATTGGGCTGCCTTCGACGAGTTCTCGGAGCGCCAGAAAAGCGCCCACCGCCACGAGGTACCACCCGATACGCCGCTTGCGGCGGCGCGCCGGCTCAAAGGGGTCGGTCATGGCCATCGCGTCCTTCCTATCTCAGCCGTTGGAGGCTCACCCTGGCGGTTACGCGGGGTCATACCGAGGAAGAAAGCGCGAAGAGGGGGTGCGAGGCCCCCGGCCCGAAGATGAGGCGCTCGTCGCGGCCAGAGCTCGACGGTCAAGTTCTTCTCGATCGCCCCTCATCAACCGTCAACGTCGAGCATGGCCTACGGGGCCTCGGGCACCCCTGCGGCGAGTGGCGCTCGGGCGCGCGAGAGATGAGCCCGAGGTAGCCGGCGAAGGGCACCGAGGGGACCGCGACAGCGAGCCGCCGCGGGAGCACCTTCATGCCCTGGCCGTTCACGACCTCGCACTCGTGGGTCGTTCGGCTCGTCGGCATCCCCCGCATCTTGGCCACCGTGAGCGCGTGCCGGAAGGTATCGCCCAGCTCGACCCAGTTCATCAAGATGATGTTGTCCACGAGCGAGCTGACCTTGAATTCTCCCATCATCGACGACATGCCGAGCATTTCGGGGTTCTCGTGGTTGTAGACCGCGGTGACCTGGTGCTCCTTCATCAGCGCCACGATGGCGTGGAAGAAGTCGCGAAAACTGCGCTCGGTGGCACCCAGGCTCGACCCGTAGGTCGACAGGCTGTCGATCACCACGCGCTGGGGCTTGAAGTCCTCGACGATCGCCTCGATCTGGGCGAAATGGCGGTCGATCTCGAACTCTTGTGGCGGCTCGTACCACAGATGCGCCAGACGCCGATCGATGAGTGACTGGAGATCGATCCCGATGCTCTGGGCGTTGCGAAGGACCTGGCCCGGCGGCTCGTCCAGGGTGATCATGAGGCTGCGCTCGCCGCGCCGGGCCCCTTCCGCGATGAACTGCAAGGCCATGACGCTCTTCCCCGCCCCCGAGATCCCGACGACGAGTGTCGTGCTCGCCACGAAATACCCGCCGTTCACCAGCTCATCGAGGCCGGGGATGCCCGTCGCGACCCGCGAGGTTGTGTCGAACGCGGCGCTCCCTTCGCGTTGCAGGCGGCGGGGCGCCTGGACGCGACGATAGATCTCGAGCCCCTGACCGTTGACGATCCGGAACGAGTGACGTCCCAGGGCATACTCGTGGCCGCGCGACTTCGCGACCTCGACTGACCGCAGCACGGCGCGCTGGACCGGTTCGATGGTGAGTTGGATGATCGTGTCGGCGACGAACTCCTCGGGCGCCCGGGCGGCTGCCGGACCGACCATTGTCGACTCCAGCGCCAGCATCGCCGTCATGTTCTCGCGGTGCAGCCCCTCCGCGAGGAGATGGAACGCCTCGCGAGGCTCCCCGCCATTGGGCTCGGGGAGCCGGACGAGCCCATCGACGAAGATCCGCCGCGCGCCAATCTCGGCGGCCTCGGCAAGGAGCACGCTGTCGGCTTGCAGCAGCTCCTGCTGAAAGACCTGTCGCGTCGTGAAGACCATCTTCAGTCGCCCGTCACGCTCGAGCTCTCTCAGGTCCCACCCGAAGAGCGCTGCGTCGCGGATGAGCTTGTCCGGGGCCACTTCGAACAGGACGATCACGCCCGGCTCGTTGAACTGGCGGGCGCCACGATACACGAACTCGACCCCGAGCGTCGTCTTCCCCGTCCCGGCGGTTCCCGCGAGGAGGATGATGTTCCCCCGCGGAATGCCGCCGAACAGGATTTCGTCGAGCCCCTTGATTCCTGTCTTGACCAGGTCTGATTCAGGCATATGGCACCTCGAGCCTCCTCGGGACTACTTGACCGCTGCGACGGGGCCAGACTCGCCATCAGCCGAGGGCCCTGACGATTGTCGCTGTTTGAGCGCGTGAATGACGGCCAGCCGGCCTTTCCGTGTTGCGGCGATTCGCAGGAGCGACGAGAGCCACCCGCCGCGAGTGCTGCCCGGCGTGAGCACGTAGAGCCGGGCGGGATGGGTCGAGTCCGGGGACCGCCGCAGGAGCCCGGCGGTGATCACGGTCTCGAGCGATTGCGCGACTTGCGGGAGCTCATACCCGACGTACTCGGCCAGACGCTCGGTGATGAGGTAGGCCCGCGGATGCCGAGAGAAGAACAGCAGCAGATCGAGATCGCACGGGTGCCTCAGACACTCGATTCGGTCAAGGAGATCCCCGATTCGCTTTGCCGTCATGAGAAGACGATCAGTATGCTCGCCCTCCCTCGGGTCGGCAAGTGCCATAACCGCGAGCTGAGCCGCGAACATTCCCGACCCTTTCGCGAGCCTCTCGACGTCCTTCTTCAACATCGTCTGGAATTGCGACAAGGGGTTTCACCTTTTCGCTCAGACGCTGGGACTGGGCAGAATCGACATCTACGAGCACTTGATCGGGATGTCAATGCTTGGATTGGCCGCACCAAATGTGTGCGCGCACGCCTCGAGGCCCGTGCGACCCGGTCGAATACGAGAGATCTTTGGGTCCGCCGCCGCGGTGCACGGATTGACCGTTCGATTTTGGGGACCACAACCGTGAGACCGCGTCACGCCGAGCAATTCTGACGCCGTGGACAACTGTGAAGATGTGGACAAGAAGCGTATCGAGGCCCGTCAGCCTACTGCCGGAACGTTTCGAGCGTGCTGGGCGCGAACGCGTCCTCCAGCGCGAAGTCGCGCTCGAGCAGGTC
>QHTB01000108.1 GCA_003220615.1 Candidatus Rokuibacteriota bacterium | reverse complement strand
TCTCGAAATCGTCGGGCAGCTCGCGGTGGGGCATCAGATGGAACGCGCTGATCTTCATGGGGTCCCTCGCCGAGGCGATAACGTCATGGAGCCGTATTGTAGGCCGGGTTCGGTACGAGAGCACGGCGCGCCGCGGGTCGTCCCGCGGCGCGCCGCTCCAGCAGAGGCTAGTCGAGGCCCCAGGTGAAGACGTGCGTGGGCGTCACCTCGATGACGACCGAGTCCGACGGCGCGATCGCCGCCTCGTTCCGGTACTGCGGATACTTCCGGTAGAGGCGGTCGCGCGCCTGCTTGAAGCGCGGCCCCCGCTCGATCAGCTTCGCGATGCCCTGGACCATGACGCCGCGGATCTGCGCCCAGTCGTCCGAGTAGAGATCGATGGTCACGGCGATCCGGGGGTTTTCGCGAAGGTTCTTCACCTTGCGGCCATCGTCGCCGGAGCCGAAATAGATCTTGTCGCCGGCCAGCACGTGGCAGACGGGAACGAGGTGCGTCGTGCCGTCGCTGCCGGCCGTCGCCACCCGGCACACCCGCTCCTGGGCGATGAGCTTCGCGATTTTCTTGTTCAGTCTCACGCCGGCTCCTGGGCCGAACGCTGACGCCTACGCGGCAAGAAAGCCCCCGTCGACGACCAGCTCGGCCCCGGTGATGTACGAGGCCTCGTCCGACGCGAGGAAGAGCACGGCGTAGGCGACCTCTTCCACCCGGCCCTCTCGATTCATCGGGATGCCTCTCAGCAGCTTCGCCCGAGTCTCGGGATTCTGGTTGGACGTCAGCATCGGCGGCATCACGCCGGGATGCACGGAGTTGGCGCGAATACCCTGCGTCGCGTACTGCACGGCCGCCGACTTGGTCATGACCCGCACCGCGCCCTTGGAGGCGTTGTAGCCCATGTGGACGACGGTCTGGCCCGCGATGCCGGAGATGGACGAGATGTTGACGATGGAGCCGCCGCCGGCCTTCTGCATCGCCGGGATCGCGTGCTTCATGCCGAGGAACACGCCCTTGGCGTTGATCTCCATCAGCTTGTCATAGGCCGTCGTGCTCATGAGGTCGGCGTCGATCCCGCCGCTGATGCCGGCGTTGTTGACCAGGACGTCGAGCTTGCCAAACGTGCTCACCGCAAACGCCACGGCCTGCTGCCACTCCGTCTCGCGCGTGACGTCGAGGTGGACGAAGCGCGCCTGGCCGCCGGCGCTCGTGATCTGATCGATGACGGCCTTGCCATCGCCGTCACGAACGTCGGCGACGACGACCCTGGCGCCTTCCTTGGCGAAGAGCTTGGCCTCGGCCGCGCCCATGCCGTGGGCACCACCGGTGACGAGCGCGACTTTTTCCTTCAGTCTCATGGCTGCCTCCTCACGCCGCTACGCGTTGATCCCGAGCAGCTTCGCCGCCGTGCCACCGAGCATCGCGGCGCGCTCGGCGTCGCTCAGCCCCGGGGTGGCGAGGACGAGATCCACGGCCGTCTTCGTCCACGGGTACGGAAAGTCCGTGCCGACGACGATCTGGCCCGCGCCCACCTCGGCGACGAGGTGGCGCATCGCTTCGGGCGTGAACATGATGTTGTCGTAGTAGAGCTGTTTGAGATATTCGGTCGGCTTCTTCTTGAGCGGCCCGTCCTTCGGCCCGGGGCATCGATTGGGAAACGTCAGGCACCCCTGGTCCGAGCGGCCCGCGTACGACGGCAGATAGCCACCGCCGTGCGCCGCGCAGATCTTCAACCCCGGGAAGCGATCGAGCGTGCCCTCGAAGATCAGGTGCGAGAGCGCGATCGTCGTCTCGAGCGGGTTGCCGATCACGTTCTCGAGCAGGCCGTTGCCCTTGAGCCGGCCGGGCATCTCCGCCGCCACGCCGGAGCCCTGCGGATGAATGAAGACCAGCACGCCGAGCTGCTCAGCCTTGGCCCAGAACGGGTGGAACTTCGGATCGCTCAGCTCCTCGCCGTTGACGCTGCCGCCGATGGCGGCGCCGCGCAGTCCGTACTTCTTCACGCCGTCCTCGAGCTGCTGGGCGGCGAGGTCCGGGTACTGCAGCGCCACCGAGGCGAACGCGACGAAGCGATCGGGGTTGGCCGCGCAGGCGGCGGCCAGCTTCTCGTTCTGGATCTTGATGAGCTGGCTCGCGAGGTCGCGCTCCGCCTTGTACCAGTACGCGTTGATGCTGAGCGCTTCGACGTCGATCCCCTGCTCGTCCATGGCACGGATCCGGTCCGACGCCTGCGTCGCCATGTCCAGGATCGGCGGCAACGTCGATCCCGGCGTGGCCAGCTTCATCCCCATCAGGGCCATCGCCTCCGGCACCTGGCAGTGGGCGTGAACGTCCACCACCTTCACGCGCCGGCCGCTCACCACCACCTCGCGGCGGCGCGCCTGCGCCCGCGCGGGCGCCGCGGCCAGGAGATCGCAGCCGACGAAGGCGAGGCCGGCCAGCGCGCCGGCGGCGTTCTCGAGAAATTCTCGGCGAGTGTTCATCGTGTCGCCTCCCGTCGCATCGCCTTCACGGCGTCGTAGACGCCCCCTCGGGGGCCTGGTCGAGGGCGTGCACGCCACCCTTGTCGGTCGCTGCCACCGCAACTTCCGCCTGCCGGGACGAGAATGCGCAGACCGATGCAGCAGCAGCGATGGCGTCCTCCTTCACTACATCTCGGCGACTGTCTAGCGTCGACATATGCCTGATCCTCCCGGTGCGGCCCACTCCGTCTGGCGGCGTGGGGCACTCCGTCTGGTGGCGGGAGAATCGCGCTTCCCGGCGACCAAAGTCAATTGCGTTGCGGCGCGAGCTCTGTTTCAGTAGTGCCCCACGCGGGCAGTGCCCCACGCCGGCGCGGCACATGGAGGGTTCGATCATGGCGAAAGGCACGTTGATCGCGGCGATGAACATGGCGCGGGCCGCCGAGGACGAGTTCCACGACTGGTACGACACCGAGCACCTGCCCGAGCGCGTGCGCGTGCCGGGCTTCCTCGTGTGCCAGCGCTGGATCGGCACCCAGGACCGCAAGATCTCCGTCGCGACGTACGATCTCGACAGCGTCGCCGTGCTGACAAGCCCGGCCTACCAGGCCATCGGCGGTCAGAACCTGTCACCGTGGTCGAAGCGCGTGACCGCTCAGGTGCAGCGCCTGATGCGCTTCGAGGGCGATCAGATCCTGCCGGGCGATCAGCTCCCGCCCGACAAGGCCGAGGGGCTCCTGCTGAACGCGATGAACATCGCACCGGAGCTCGAGGCCGAGTTCAACGAGTGGTACGACAAGGAGCACATCCCGGCGCTCAGTGCCGTCCCGGGTGTCCTCTGCGCCCGGCGCTTTCGCGGCACCAGCGGCAACCGCAAGTACGTGGCGCTCTACCACCTGGCCACACCCGAGGTTCAGGAGTCGGCCGAGTGGAAGCAGGCGCGGCAGAGCGACTGGACGAGCCGCCTGCAGCCGCACTTCCGCGATCACCTGCGTCTCGTCCTGCGCCGGTACGTTCGCGGCCGCTGACGCGGCGGCGGATCACGCGTTCCGCCGGCGAGGGCGAGCCAGCCAGAAGCACGCCGACCCTACCACGCAGAAGCTGACCGCGATCAGGAACGCGGTCCGATAGCTGCCGGTCACGTCGTGCACGACGCCGCCGAACCACGGCGCGATGCCGCCGCCGATGCCGTTGCCCACGCTCAGCGCGCCGTAGATTGCGCCGAAGCGCCGGCCCGGGAAGAGCTGAGACGCCATCGCGGTGATGATGGGGCCGCGGGCGCCGAAGCCGAGGCCGAAGAAGATCGCGTAGGCGTAGAGGCCCGCCGCTTGCGGCCACACGTCGAGCGACAGCAAGCAGAGCGTCCCCACCGCCGTGCAGCCGTAGGAAATGGTCGCCGAGGTGGCGCGGCCGATCCAGTCCGCCACGAAGCCGAACACGATCCTGCCGACGGTCGAGAGCAGGCCGGTGAGCCCGAAGATGCCCGCGACGAACAGCGCTGGAAACCCGTGGTCGACCGCGAACGCGACCTGATGGGTGACGACCGAGAAGACCGCGAGCGGCGTGCAGAGGTACGCGAAGAAGAGCGCCCAGAACGCTCGCGTTCTCACGGCGTCGCCGACGTTCCAGCCCGCGCTCGCGCGCTCGGCATCGGGCGCCGACAGGTCGCCTCGCACCGGAGGCGCCACCACGGTCGGCTCTCGCACACCGAGCGAGATGAGCGGAACGAGGACGATCAGCGTGCCAAGCCCGAGGACAAGGTAGGCAACGCGCCAGCCATATCCGGCGATCAACCACTGGGCGAGCGGGCCGATCACCAGCAGGCCCACGCCCATGCCCGAGAACGCGAGCCCCATCATGCTGCCTCGCCGCTCGGTGAACCACCGTGCGATCAGCGCCCCGCTCGGGATCCAGCTCACCGCGCACACGCCGGCCGCGGCCAGCACTCCCGTCACCAGGTAGAGCGCCCACAGCGAGCCGATCTGGCCCGACAGGACACACGCGCCTCCGAGCAGGCAAGCGCCGCCGAGCATGACCCGGCGTGGCCCGAAGCGGTCCACGAGCATCCCGACGACGGGTGAGAGCACCCCCTGCACGACGGACGAGATCGAGAACGCCGCCGCGGTGGCCCCGCGCGACCAGCCGAACTCCGCCAGCAGCGCCACGTAGAAGATCGGGAACGAGAAGTAGAGGCCGGAGGCGATCGCCAACGTGACCCACAGTGCGGCGACCACGCGCCACGGGAGGACACCGTCGCGGCCCGAGCGGAGCGAGGTCGGCATCGGGCAATCATATCGCCCGCGCCATGTTGCTCTCGCGCCATACTGATATAGTCGAGCGCCATGGCCATTCGATCGATTTTCTACGGCTGGTGGGTCGTCGCCGCGTTTTCGTTCATGACGTGCATCTCGACGGGAATTCGCCACGCGGTGGGGCCGTTCCTCAAGCCGATCGTGGCCGACCTCGGCCTCGACCGCGCGAGCTTCTCTCTCGTGATCGCGCTGAGCCTCTTCCTCTATGGCGTGTTCGGCCCGCTCGTCGGCCTGGCCCTCGACCGGTTCGGCGCGCGCCTGACCGCATCGGTCGGAACGCTGGTGCTCGTGCTGTCCCTCGTGCTGACGGCGTTCGTCCGGAACTATTGGGACTTCGCCGTCGTGTACGGCGTGCTCCTGCCCCTCGGGCTCGCCGTCACAGGGCCGGTGATGGCCTCGGGCGTGGTGGCCCGCTGGTTCAGCGCGCGACGCGGCACCGCGCTCTCGTTGCTCGGCAGCGCGTCGATGACCGGGATGAGCCTGCTCGTGCCGCTGGTCACGTGGCTGATCCTCACCACCGGCTGGCGGACGACCTACGTGCTCATCGCCGTCGGCGTGCTCGTCGGGATGCTGCCGATCTCGCTCTGGGTGATCCGCGAATCGCCGGAGTCGATGGGCCTTTCCGCCGACGGCGCCACGCCCTCGGCGAAAGCGACGGAAGCGGTGGCCCGCGAGCGCGTGTCGGCCATCACCGCCATGCAGACGCTCGCCTTCTGGCAGCTCGCCGGCTCGTTCTTCACGTGCGGCTTCTCGATGAGCCTGCTCTCGGCCCACGGGATCCCGATGCTGACCGATCACGGCTACTCGCCGATGTTCGCGTCGTGGACGTTCGGCGTGCTCGGTGGCTCGAGCATCGGCTGCACGGTGATGCTGGGCGCGCTGTCCGATCGCTTCGGCCGGCGCCCGGTGCTGGCCGCCATCTACGCGGGCCGCGTGCTGATCTTCGCCGGCTTCTTCCTGATCCGCGACAACCCCGCGGCGATTCTGATCGTCGCGGTCCTCGGCGGCATCACGATGGCCGGCACGGGCGCCATGACCTCCGCGCTCACCGCCGACATCTGGGGCCGCTTCTCGGTGAGCCCGGTGCTCGGCGTGATCTTCCTCGTGCACCAGACGGGCTCGGCCATCGGCTCGTGGCTGGCCGGCGCGATCTTCGAGGCCACCGGCGGCTACGGCGCGGCCTTTGCGCTCGCCTGCCTGCTCTTGATGGCGGCCGCTATCGTGGCGCTCAAGATCGACCGCGGCTCTCGCCGCGTCTGGCGCGCCGCGCCCGCGCTGGATTGATTACATGGGGGCCCCGAAATGGCCCCCAAGCCCCCCGGGTGGCTCGGCCGCCCCGGCAAAGCCGTGGCGCGCCTCGATCACGCTCGAGTGAATATATGGGGGCCCCGAAATGGCCCCCAGGCCCCCCGGGTGGCTCGGCCGCCCCGGCAAAGCCGTGGCGCGCCTCGATCACGCTCGAGTGAATATATGGGGCCCCGAAATGGCCCCCAAGCCCGAGCCCCACGCGCACCAGGAGAAGGAGACCGACATGGATCTCGACAAGCACGTTGCCATCGTCACCGGCGGCGGCCGCGGCATCGGCCGCGCCACTGCGCTCGAGCTGGCCCGCATGGGCGCGACGATTGTCGTGGCCGAGTTCGACGCCGCGAACGGCCAGCGCACCGCCGACGAGGTGGCGAAGCTCGGGCGGCCGTCACTCGCCATCGCCACCGACGTCACCCGGCGCGCCGACCTCGATGCCCTGGTCCGCCGCACGCAGGAGCGCTTCGGCCGGATCGACGTGCTGGTGAACAACGCGGGCATCTACCGCGCTGCGGCCACGCTCGACGTCACCGAGGAGCACTGGGACGCAATCATGACCATCAACGCCAAGGCCGTCTTCTTCGCGGCCCAGGCCGTGCTGCCCACGATGATCGCCCAGCATCGCGGCAACATCGTCTCCCTCGCCTCGATGGCCGGGAAGATCGGCAGCCGCACGAACCTGCCCTACAACGTGAGCAAGGCGGCCGTCATCAGCATGACCAAGAGCCTCGCGCTCGCCCACGCCGCCGACGGCATCCGCGCCAATTGCGTGTGCCCCGGCTTCGTCGAGACCGACATGTGGGACAAGGTCTCGCGTGACCAGGGCGCGCTGCTCGGCATGAGCCCCGCCGAGTTCACCAAGGCCCGTCTCAACTCGGTGCCGCTCGGCCGCATGGAGACGCCGGAGGACGTGGCCAACGTCATCGGCTTCCTCGCCTCGCCGAAGTCGGCGTACATGACGGGCCAGGCGCTCAGCGTGGACGGCGGGCTCGTGATGCACTGAGCCTCGGGGCATGACCCACTACGACCTGATCGTGATCGGGTCCGGGCCGGCCGGCGAAAAGGGCGCGGCGCAGGCGGCGTACTTCGGCAAGCGTGTCGCCATCGTCGAGCAGGCTCCCGAGGTCGGCGGGACCGGCATCAACACGGGCACGATTCCGTCGAAGACGCTGCGGGAGACCGCGCTCTACTTTTCCGGCCTCCACCAGCGCGGGCTCTACGGCGTCGACCACCGGGTCAGCAAGGACCTCACCGTGAACGACTTCCTGTACCGCGAGCGCGAGGTCGTGCGCTCGCTCGGGAGTCTGGTCCTCCAGAACATCGAGCGACATCACATCGACCTGGTCCACGGGCGGGCGAGCTTCGAGGACCCCCACACGATCCGCGTCCAGCGCGGCGAGCGGCAGCAGGACCTGCTGCTCCACGCCGACGTCATCTTGATCGCCACCGGCTCCGTGCCCAGCCGCCCGCGCAACGTCTCGTTCGACGATCCCCGTCTCTACGACAGCGACACCATCCTCAGGATGGACCAGATGCCGCGCTCGATCGCGGTCGTGGGCGCCGGCGTGATCGGATGCGAGTACACGACGATCTTCGGCGCGCTCGGCCTCGAGGTGACGCTGGTCGACGGCCGCGACCGGCTGCTCGGGTTCCTCGACGGCGAGATCTCGGAGCGGCTCAAGCAGCACATGGAGGCGCTCGACGTCAGCGTCCGCCTGGGCGAGGAGGTCACGCAGGTCCAGCCGCGCCCCGACGCGCTCTACGTCACGTTGCGGAGCGGGGTGACCATGTCCGTCGACTGCGTGCTGTTCGCGGCCGGGCGGGCGGGCAACACCACGGGCCTTGGCCTCGAGAAGGTCGGCATCCCGGTGAACGATCGCGGCCTCATCAACGTGAACGAGCGTTACCAGACGCTCGTGTCCCACATCTACGCGGCGGGCGACGTGATCGGCTTTCCGGCCCTGGCGGCGACGTCCATGGAGCAGGCGCGCGTGGCGATGGTCCACGCCTTCGACCTCAAGTACAAGGCGCGCGTGGCGCCGCTCTTCCCGCTCGCCGTCTATTCCATCCCCGAGGTGGCCATGGTCGGCGAGACCGAGGAATCCTGTCGCGGCAAGTCCATCGACTACTGCGTGGGACGCGCCTACTACCGCCAGAACGCGCGCGGTCAGATCGCCGGCGACCTCAATGGTCTCGTCAAGCTCGTCTTCCGGCGCGAGGACAAGAAGCTCCTCGGCGTGCACATCATCGGCCTCTCGGCCTCGGAGCTGGTCCACATCGGGCTCATGGTGCTCCAGACCGGCGGGACCATCGACACCTTCATCGACAGCGTCTTCAACTATCCGACGGTGGGCGAAACCTACAAGTACGCGGCCTACGACGGGCTGGGCCAGCTCGCGGCCCGCGATCGCCAACCCCGCTAGGAGGGCGCCCGTCCAGTCAGACGCCGGATCGGGTGGCGTCCATCGAGATCCGTCTCGAGGCTCTTGTCGTGATAGAGGTGGCACTCCACGCAGGCCGTTCGCGCGCCGGAGCCCGCGCGATGGCACTCACGACACACCGACACCGACGGCAACAGCACGTCGGCGGTCTGCGAGCTGGTGTTCGCCTTGTGGCATTCGACGCACTGGATCGGGCGGTGGACTCCGTGGTCGAAGACCGAGTGCGGGAGCCATCGGGCCGGCACGCGGGTTGGCAAGTACTGCGGCAACGGCCCCTTCGCGTCATCGTTCTTCACGTGACAGAGCTGGCATCGCTGCTTGAACAGGAGGTTCTCGGCGCCGGGAAGCTCGGCCGAGACCCAGGCCAGGGCTGACCGCCCCGGCGTTTCCCGCTGCGCTCGACCTGCATCGCGCTCCGCCGGCGCCTCTTGGGCCGCGCCGCCGCGGAGCAGCCGCCGTCCCCGCGGTTGGTCGGCGGGCGGCTCTTCCTTCGTTTCGGGCGCGCTGCGACGCAACAGACGGCCGCCGCGCGGCTGCTCGCTTTCGGCTTGGCTCGCGGCTGGTGCGCCGGTCGGCGGGGCCTCGGTCTTGGCGCTCAGCCCGAGCTCGCCGCACTGGGCGCGGCGCGCGTCGGCTTGCGGTGACGGCGGCGTGGCGGCATCCGGTGCTTGGCAGGCCTCGAACGCCTCGAGGAACAGTGTCCTCAGGAAGCCGTGCACGATGCCGGGCGTGTCGTGAGGCGCCACCACGGCGGGGAAGCGGCCATCGAAGTCCAGCTCGTGACAGGCCGGCCCGCAGTGCCTGGCGTACGACACCGGCTGGATGGTGGCGCGCGAGGCATCCGTCTCGTGGCAGAACCCGCAGGAGAGCTGAAGGCCGTTGGGCGCCTGGACGATGCCGCGCGATCCACGAAGCTGGCGGAGCTGATCGAGGCCTTTCAGACCGACGCGGAGATGCTTCTGGTGGTTCAGCAGCACGTTGGCCGTGTCCTTGACCTCGCCGGCGCGGTCGAGACGGACGCGACGATCGCCGACCTGCACCGCGAACTCCGGGTGCCCACCGGCGAACCGCGTGATCGACGCCTCGAACCTCGACGCGGCTCCGGACCTGGTCTTGAGATCGCGATGACACTGCGTGCAGTGCCTGTCGTCGAGCGCGGCCAGCGCGACGTGGCCCTTGTGCTCCACGTGACAGGTGGTGCACGCGGGGCTGAAGGTCTGCGAGTCGTGGTGAGTGGGTCCGCCGTGACACGTGGTGCAGGCCCCGTCGGTCACTCGCAGGAAAAAGCCTCGGTGGTCCGGCCGCTGTCCGTCGGCGTCGGCCGGACGGTGGCACTCCGCGCACGTGGCTCCGAACATCGTGTGCGCGGTCGCCACCGGCCCACTCGTGTAGAGACGGGAATCACCGAACGCCGCGTACCCGACGAGCCAGCCACCGGCGATGACGGGAGCCGCGATGGAGAGCATCAGCTTCCAGCGGCGGAACGGGTGCGCGTGCTTGAAGTAGGAAAGCTCGATCCGCTTGGCCCGGACCTTGGTCGTGTAGCGCTGGTCGGCCACGGCGGCCTAGTACCGGATGCTCACGATCGCGTGGACGGCCGCCAGCAGGAGCAGCGCCATCGAGAGCGGGACGTGGACCAGGAGCCAGCCGTGCAACCAGTGGTGCAGCCGCTTCTGCAGCGCGAGCTGGCGCCGCTCCTCGCAGATGACGCGGAGCTCGTCCACGATCTCGTGCAGTGAGCCGGGCAGCAGCGTACGGAGGTGACCGAACAGCGCGTCGCGCTCGCGGCGATTTCCCAGCCGGCCGCTGCGTGGAACGTCTCGCGCGAGGTAGCCGCGGATCTCACGGACGTAGGCGTCCTTCAGCGGGGCGGCCTCCGCCTCGGTCGGTATCGGAACCACCGCCGTCGCTGGCCCGCGCAGCTCGTGGGCCAACGCCTCGCCGTGGGCCAGGCCACCGCCGCCGCGCAGTATCCCGGACGGCTCGAGATCGGCCACGGGCAGCGACCCGACGACGGAGCCGACGAGCGCGTCGGCCTCGGCCCGGAGCTGGGCGACGATCACGTCGATCTGCTCGTACACCGTCTCGAGGGGCAACCGCTCCGTCATCAGCCGCGGCATGAACTGCTGGAGGAGGACGCCGTAGATCCCGCTCGCGATGACGATGGTGAACAGCAGCATCAGGACGAGCGTGAGCGTGCCTCCCCAGGCCAGGCCGGAGTGATAGAGGATCAGGAGATAGCTGAGGAGGCCGAGCCAGAGATGGCCCTTCATCCACGTCGTGGCCCGCCCCAGCCGCCACGTCGGCACCTTGCGCCGCGCCCCCAGGAGGCCCGCGTAGATCATCAGCGCGAAGCCGAGGCTACCGAAGACGAGGCCCGGCCAGCTGCCACCACTGGGGCCGTTGAGCCGGCTGGCCGCGTACGGCACGTACGCTGCGGTAGCCACGACCGCGGCCACCGCCGTCGCGATGATGAAGCGAAGGTGGGATGGGTCCAGCAGCATCTACTTGGTCAGCCCCAGCTTCTCGGCGAAGAAGCTGAGCGGCTCCACGCGCATGGCCGCGCCGTGCGGG
>QHTB01000106.1 GCA_003220615.1 Candidatus Rokuibacteriota bacterium | reverse complement strand
GATCGGCAGCGACGCCACCCGCTCGTGACGCTCCTGGTTCTCGCCGATCCGGGCGCGAGCCACGTCCATGAGACGCGCCTGGATCGCCGGGAATCGGCGCATCATCTCGTGAAAGTCGTCGGCGCGGATCTGGACGAGCTCGACGTGGTCGAGCGCCGTGCACGTCGCCGTCCGCGCGCCGCCGCGCAGCAGCCCGATCTCGCCGAGATAGTCGCCACGGGCCAGATACTTGAGGACGATCTCGCCGCCCGGAAGGGACTGGGTCACCTTGACGAAGCCGATGCGGACCAGATAGAAGCTGTCGGCGGGTTCGTCCTGCCGGAAGATGACCTGACCGGGCTGGAACGGGATCAGCGTGACGCGGTCGCGCAGCTGGTTGA
>QHTB01000107.1 GCA_003220615.1 Candidatus Rokuibacteriota bacterium | reverse complement strand
CACCGCCCTTCGCCGGCCGGGTCGGGTCTCGTCGGCGACCATGACCGTGAAGTTGTGGATGTTGATATTTCCGTACGGGCAGTTCTTGGCACACAGCCCGCAGCCGATACACCAGTCCTCGATGAGGATCTCGAGCGAGTCGCGGCGACGGATCGACCCGACCGGACACCCGATCATGCACAGCGGATCGCGGCACGAGCGGCAGGACGTCGCCACCAGGTACTTGTCGAACCGAAGGCCGTCGCGGACGAGCCGGGTGACGCCATCATGCGCGTCCGCACAGGCACGGACGCAGAGATCGCAGCGCGTGCACCGATCCAGGTCGAGGAGCAGGAGG
>QHTB01000105.1 GCA_003220615.1 Candidatus Rokuibacteriota bacterium | reverse complement strand
GCTCTGAGCCCGCTGAACTCCAACGGCGTGCCAGTGAACGTCTTCCGTCCAGAGAACGATCCGAAGGACGTGACGACGGTCGCAGCGCGGGTCCGCTACTCCTTCTAAGACCTCGCTGCCGTAGTGCCGGGGCCCGGGGAAGTCTCCCGGGCCCCGTTTTTCTTCGTGATATAGTGGCGCCATGAAACTTGGCCGCATCGCGCTGATTTTCCTAGCGTCTGCGCTGCTTGAGATCTTCGCCGCCGCGAACAGCGGCGCTCAGACATCGTCCCCGGGCACTCCAACATCGGGAGGGCCTCCATCCGGCGGCCCTCCACCCGTTTCGATCGGTGCGCTGATCGACCAGGCCGTCGCGCTTTTCCCGCGCGTCGAAACGGAGATCCTCGAGGTCCAGGGCCGGAATGTGACGCTGGCGGTCGGCCGGGCCAGCGGCCTTCAGCCGGGAATCGTCCTCGAGGTGGTGCGCGAAGGCCGCGAGATCCGCCATCCGCGCACGGGTCAGGTGCTGGGCAATGCCGAGCAATCGCTCGGTCGCGCGGTCATCGCTCAGGTGTCCGACCGCTTCTCGACCGCGCAGTACGAGGGCGAGCCGGCGCAGCCGGGTGACCGGGTTCGGACGACCGGCAAGGTGAAGCTCACGCTGCTCACGCTGACCAGCCTGGGCGTGAAGAGCAGCGGCGTCGAGCCGATGACGAACGAAATCTACGAGGGCCTGAGCCGCACCGGTCATTTCCAACTCGTGTTCGGGGAGCAAATCGCAGCCTGGCTCACTCAGGAGAAGATCGCTCCCGAAGAATTCGTGCAGGGGAAAGGCGTCACGGAGGCCAGCGGGCGCTTCAAGGCCGACAACCTCCTGGTGCTTCACTACAAGATGGTGGACCGCAAGCCGTTCCTCGACGCGCGCGTGTTCGTCATGGGCCGGTCCGCGCCGTCGTTGACGACGTCGTTCTTCGTGCCGGCCTCGCTGAAGGCGCCGGTCGGGCGCTTCTCGGGTTCGGACAAGGTGGCTCAGAACCCCGAGCGCAAGCCACGATCACTCCTGCAGAGGCTCCTCGGCTGGGGCAGCGACACCTCGGCCTACTCGAGCGCCGAAACGTCTCTCGCCCTGAAGGAGATCGCCCGGCTCTCCTACACCGTGGTCTCGATGGACGTGGCGATGACGCCGGCTGACCGCATTCCACGAGTCGTCATCACCGACGGCCAGAAGGTCTTCGTCTACAAGATCGTGAACCAGGCCTTCGAAGGTGACTGGACGTACAGCGAGCGCGCCTTCGGCCGGATCTTCTCTGTTCAGTTCGCGGATCTCACCGGGAGCGGCCGGCTGGAGGTCGTCGCCAACCGCTACGACCCCCGCACCGGCATGAACTCCTTCATCCTGGGTGTGCCGAAGGGCAAACCGGAGGTGCTCGTCGAGGACATCGAATCCATTCTCATGGCCGTCGACGAGCAAGGTGGCGGTGTGAAGAAGACCTTGTGGGCGCAGCGCTTCAGGAAGGAGACCTTCTTCACGAAGGGCCAGGCCGACGAGATGGTCATCAAGAACGGCTCGCTGGTGAAGGTGAAGTCGGTCCCTGTGCCCGACACCTTCCGCGCCACCGGGGCGACGTTCACCAACGTGAACGGCAAGACCAGCCGGGCCCTGGCCTTCATCGACGAGCAGAACCGGTTGCGCGTCTCCGTCGGGACCGAAGAGCTCTATCGTTCCGGGTCCGTCGTCGGGGGTGGCGGCGAGAAGATCGAGGTGATCCGGGACGTCGAGCGTGGCGGCCGCAGTTACTTCTTCCAGCTCGAGCCCACTCCACTCGCCATTGATCTCGACGGGGACGGCGTCGAGGAGATCATCGTGCCGCAGAACCAGATCGACACCGGCGGGCTGATCGGTATCATCTTTCGCGGACCGGCCGGGCTGAGGTTTCAGCAAGTGAACTCGGGCTTCGACGGCATGATCCGCGCGATCGGCAGCATTCCCGGTGAGGACGGCGGCCAGCCGTCGCTGATCGCCGCGGTCGTCCGCTACAAGAACTTCCTCAAGGTATCGGGTGAAACGCAGCTGATCATGACGCTGCCCCAGGAGTAGTGCTCCACTCCTACCGGATCCACGAGTCGGCCCCGGGGCTGAAGCACGTGACCCGGCCGTCGACGGCAGGCTCGGCCAGCCGGCGAGCACCTGTTCGTGAGTGACCGCCCGCCCGCCGTGGCGCGAGAGCCCAAGCTCGACACCACGCCACCGCGCGGTATGCGCGACGTGCTCCCGGACGAGGTCGAGGTGCGAGACCGCGCCCAGGCCACCATTCTCGACGTCTACCGGCGTCACGGCTTCCAGCGCATCGAAACGCCGGCCGTCGAGAACATCCAGCTCTTGACGCGCGGTGAGGGCGGCGAGAACGAGAAGCTGATCTTCAAGATCCTCAAGCGCGGAGAGAAGCTGACGGCGGCGCAGAATGCCGACGACCTGGCCGACCTCGGGCTGCGCTTCGATTTGACGGTCCCGCTGGCCCGGTACTACGCGAACAACCATGGCCGGCTGCCCCAGCCGCTGAAGGCGATCCAGATCGGGCCGGTGTGGCGCGCGGAGCGCCCCCAGCACGGTCGCTTCCGTCAGTTCACCCAGTGCGACATCGACATCCTGGGCGTGAGCTCGGAGATCGCGGAGATCGAGCTGATCCTGGCCACAGCCGAGGCGCTCCTCACGCTGGGCCTGACCGATCTTACCATTCGGATCAACGACCGGAGGATCCTGGCCGCGATCGCACGCCACTGTGGATTCGCGGAGGGCCGGTTCGACTCCGTGTTCATCGCGCTCGACAAGCTCGACAAGATCGACAAGGCCGGTGTCGTCAAAGAGCTGGAGGCGGAGGGGCACGCGCCGAAGGCCATCGGTGAGCTGATGCGACTGCTCGAGGACGCGGGTGTCCTCTCGCACTTCCTGGCCAGCGGGGCCGAACCCGCGGCGTGGCAGGGACTGCAACGCATCATCACGACCGTGGCGGCGGCCGCCGGCGGCGGTGTTCGGATCGCGTTCGATCCGACGCTGGTCCGCGGGATGTCGTACTACACGGGCCCGATCTTCGAGATCCGCTACGCGGACAGCGCATCGTCGATCGCGGGTGGCGGCCGCTACGACCGCATGATCGGCCGGCTGCTCGGACGCGACGTTCCGGCGACAGGATTCTCGATCGGGTTCGAGCGCGTGATCGGCATTCTCACCGAGCACCCCGCCACGACGGGAGCTGAAACGGATCGACTGGCGATCGTCTTCGCCGAGGACACGCCGCATCTCTCGACCATCCTGGAGCGAGCGCGTGACTATCGCGCCCAGGGCCGTCCCGTGCTCCTCGAGCTGAAGAGAAAGAATCTCGGCCGGCAGCTGCACGACCTGGAAACACGCGGCTTCACCCGGATAGGAATCGTCGGCGACGACGGCACGTGGCAGTGGCGGGGGCCAACGGCATGAGCGACAGTCTGGGCAGTTGGCGGCGTACGCACACGTGCGGCGTCCTGCGCGGCAGTGACGCTGGGCAGACGGTGACGCTGATGGGATGGGCGCATCGCCGGCGCGATCATGGCGGCCTCATCTTCGTCGACCTGCGCGACCGCACCGGGCTCACGCAGTGTGTCTTCAATCCGGGCGGCAGTACCGACGCTCACGCCCGGGCCGAGACCATCCGCAGCGAATTCGTGCTCGCGGTTCGCGGGGTCGTCGGCCGCCGCCCGGCCGGCACGGAGAACCCCAAGCTGGCCACCGGCGAGATCGAGGTCCAGGTGAGCGACATCCGCATCCTCAACGAGGCCCG
Organism: Candidatus Rokuibacteriota bacterium; assembly: GCA_003220615.1. Taxonomy (GTDB): domain Bacteria; phylum Methylomirabilota; class Methylomirabilia; order Rokubacteriales; family CSP1-6; genus 40CM-68-15. Next base: position 14,850 of record QHTB01000105.1, on the reverse strand, counting down.
GCCGCTGCCGTTCCCCATCGAGGACGACACCGAGGTCGACGAGCTGACGCGGCTGACGTACCGGTATCTCGACCTCAGACGGCCGGCCATGTACCGCAACTTCGCCATCCGCGACGCGGTCTCCCGGGCGACGCGCGACTATCTCCATCGTCACGGCTTCCTGGAGGTGGAGACGCCGTTCCTCATCCGGACGACGCCGGAGGGCGCGCGCGACTTCCTGGTCCCGAGCCGGCTGAACCGCGGCAGCTTCTACGCGCTGGCCCAGTCGCCGCAGCTCTTCAAACAGCTCCTGATGGTGGCCGGGTTCGAGCGCTACTTCCAGATCGTCCGCTGCTTCCGTGACGAAGACCTGCGGAAGGACCGGCAGCCCGAGTTCACGCAGATCGACATCGAGACGTCGTTCCTGGACCGCGACGACTTCCTGCCGCTGATGGAGGGCCTGGTCGCCGAGATGCTGAGGCTGGTCCACGACGTGGCGCTACCGTCGCCGTTCCCCCGGCTCACCTACGCCGAAGCCATGGACCGCTTCGGCTCCGACAAGCCCGATCTCCGCTTCGGCCTCGAGCTCCAGGACGTCAGCGATCTGTTCCGCGGCGGCGAGTTCCAGGCCTTCGCCCAGGTGGTCGGCGCTGGAGGCGCGGTGAAGGCGCTTCGTGTTCCCGGCGCCGGCGGGCTCAGCCGTAAGGAGGCCGACGACCTCGTTGCCCAGGCGAAGAGCTGGGGGGCCAAGGGCCTCGTGTGGGTCAAGGTCACCGACGGCGGCGGTCTCCAGTCGCCGGTGGCGAAGTTTCTCGAGCCCATCCGGCCGGCGCTCGTCGGAAAGCTTCGGGCGACGGCCGGCGATCTCCTGCTCCTCGTCGGCGACGAACGGGCGACCGCGGCGACGATCCTCGGGCGCTTCCGCATCGAGCTGGCCGAGCGCCACAAGCTCATCCCGAAGAACAGCTTCGCCATTCTCTGGGTCGTCGACTTTCCGCTCCTCGAATGGAACCCGGACGAGCGCCGCTGGCAGGCCATGCATCACCCGTTCACCGCGCCGCGGGACGAGGACCTGCCGCGGCTCGAGAGCGATCCCGGCGGCGCCCTGGCCAAGGCGTACGACCTCGTGCTCAATGGCCAGGAGATCGGGGGCGGCTCGATCCGTATCCATCAGCAGGCCGTGCAGCAGCGGGTGTTCGATCTACTCGGCATCGGCAAGGAGGAGGCGCGATCGAAGTTCGGCTTCCTGCTCGACGCCCTCGAGTTCGGCGCGCCTCCGATGGGTGGCATCGCCTTCGGTCTCGATCGACTGTCGGCCGTGCTGGCGGGCCACGATTCGATCCGGGAGGTCATCGCGTTCCCCAAGACGCAGAAGGGGAGTGACCCGATGACGGACGCGCCGGCGCCGGCGAGCCCCGCCCAGCTCCGGGAGCTCGGAATCCACGTGGTAGACTCGGACAGGACACCCTGACGAGTTGAGCGACGCCACGGTCACCCGCCGCATTTCTCTCGCTCCCGACGTCGACCTCTTGCCGCTCCTCGGACGCAACGACGATCACCTCCGCACGCTCGAGGGGGCGCTCGACGTCCAGATCGTCGCCCGTGGTCACGACATCATGCTGAAGGGGGACGAGCGCCAGGTGAAGAAGGCCGAGCGCGCGCTCACCCAGCTCGCCGAGCTCGTGCGCTCGGGCGCGCCGCTCCGGACCACGGAGGTACGGGCCGCGGTGCGGATGCTGACGGACGACGACGAGGCGGACATCAAGTCCGTCTTCGCCGACGCGATCCCGGTGCCGGCCCGTAAGAAGTGGATCGCGCCCAAGACGCTCGGGCAGAAGCGCTACGTGGACGCCATCCGCAGCAACGACATGGTCTTCGCGATCGGTCCGGCCGGCACGGGGAAGTCGTTCCTCGCGGTGGCGATGGCCGTCTCGGCCTTGATGAAGCGCGAGGTCGCCCGCATCGTGCTCACGCGGCCGGCCGTGGAAGCGGGCGAGCGTCTCGGCTTCCTGCCCGGCGATCTCTACGAGAAGGTCCATCCGTACCTTCGGCCGCTCTACGACGCGCTCTACGACATGCTGGAGGCGGAAAAGGTGGCGGGCCTGATGGAGAAGGGCGCGATCGAGATCGCGCCGCTCGCCTACATGCGCGGACGGACCCTGAACGATTCGTTCATCATCCTCGACGAAGCCCAGAACAGCACCGTCGAGCAGATGAAGATGTTCCTGACCCGGCTCGGCTTCAACTCCAAGATGGTGATCACGGGCGACATCACGCAGGTCGATCTCCCGGCCTCCCGTGGCTCGGGGCTCATCGAAGTCCAGGCCATTCTCAAGGGAATCCAGGGAATCAGCTTCGTGTACTTCGACGACCACGACGTCGTGCGCCACCACCTCGTCTCGGCCATCATCCGGGCCTACGATGCGCACGAGGCGCGGGGCCGGGACGGCGGCCCTGGCGGCGCCTAGTGCCGTGCGTCGTCGTGAATCGCCGTCGCCCGGGCCTGCGCGCGGCCGGGCGTGTCGCCCGCGCGGCTGAGCGCGCGCTGGCGGCGCTGGGCCGCCCGGGTGGCGAGGTCGAGGTTCTCCTCGTGGAAGATGCCGAGATCCGCCGGCTCAACGGAGCCTGGCGCGGGGTCCCGCGCCGGACCGACGTCTTGGCCTTTCCCCTGGAGACGCCGGGGCCTGCAGCGCTGGTGGGTCAGGTCGTGATCTCCATCGACACGGCGGCCCGACAGGCGCAGCGAGTCGGTGTTCCTCTCGCCGCCGAGCTCGAGCTGCTCGTGACGCATGGCGTGCTCCATCTCATCGGGTACGACGACCGCGATCCGGTGGAAGCGCGTCTCATGCACGAGCGTGAGCGTGAGGTGCTCGGCGCGCGGGCGCCGGCCGCGCTCTGGAAAGGGCTGCTCGCGTGAGTCGCGACGGTCCTGCCCCCCGGACCCCTCGTGCCGGCTTCGTGGCGCTGATCGGACGGCCGAACGCGGGCAAGTCGACGTTGTTGAACCGGCTCGTCGGCGAGAAGCTCGCCATCGTGTCGCCGCGGCCGCAGACGACGCGTAACCGGATCACGGGGATCCGCAATCTGCCGTCGACGCAGATCGTCTTCGTGGATACGCCCGGCCTGGGGCCGGTCGCCGGCAAGCTCGGCGAGTTCATGGCGAGAACGGCCGAGCGCGCGCTGGAGGACGTCGACCTCGTGTGTGCGGTCGTCGACGCCACCGAGCGGACGGATCCCGATTCGCGGCTCGTCGAGACGCTGCGAGTGAGCGCGGCCCCCTCGTTCTGTTTGCTCAACAAGGTGGACGCCGTCGCGGCGAAGGCCCGACTCCTGCCGCTGATCGATCGTTGGCGAGCGGTCCATCCCTTCCGCGAGATCCTGCCGATCTCGGCCCGCGATGGCTCCAACTGTGACCGTCTCCTCGATCTGATCGTGGCCACGCTGCCCGAGCATCCGGCCTACTTCCCGCTCGACGCCACCAGCGATCAGCCGGAGACGTTCTACGTGGCCGAGGTCGTGCGCGAGAAGATCTTCCACCTGACGCACGAGGAAGTGCCGTACGCGGTCGCGGTGCGCGTCGAGAGTCTCACGGAGCGGACCCGGCCCGAACGCCTCGACATCCGGGCGACGATCTTCGTCGAGCGGGACTCCCAGAAGGGCATCCTGATCGGCCGCGGCGGCGCCATGCTCAAGCGGATCGGGACGGACGCCCGGCGCGAGCTGGAGGCCTTCTTCGGTATTCAGGTGTTCCTGGGGCTCACCGTGCAGGTGCGGCGTGCGTGGCGCAAGGACGAGCGGGCCCTCCGTGAATTCGGCTTCCGCCTGACCTCCTGAGATGGCGCTCGGCAAATCGACGGCCGTCGTGATCGGCAGCTTCGCGCTGGGGGAGAGCGACCGGGTCGTGACGTTCTTCTCCCGGCAGCACGGCAAGATCCGAGGGGTGGCGCGGGCGGCTCGGCGAATCAAATCGAAGTTCAGCGGAGCGCTGGAGCTGCTCACGCTCGGCGAGCTCATCTTCTTCGACACCGGCCGGAGCGAGCTCGTCCGCGTGGACCACTTCGACGTGCTCCGTCCGTTCGCTCGAGTGCGCGAGGATCTCGAACGGCTCGGCCAGGCGGCGTGGATGGCCGAGTGCGTGGGACGCCTGACGGCCGAGCGCGACCCCAACGTCGCCGTGTACGGTCTCTTGCTCCGAGCGCTGAAGGCCCTCGAGGCGGGCGCGCCACCCCGGCGGGTAGCCGTCGTCTTCGGAGTGAGGCTGATGGATGCGCTCGGTCATCGGTTGCGCGTCGACGCGTGCGTGGGCTGTGGCCGACGCGATGTCTTCGGACGCGGGCCACTGATCGTGGACGTGGAGGCCGGTGGCCTCGTGTGCGAGGCGTGCGCGAACGCGGTGCCCGGCCTCCTGCGACTCGGGAGCGGGAGCGTCGCGACGCTCCGGCGCCTGCGCGGTCTGGCCTGGGACGAGGCGGTCGGGATGCGACTGGGCAGTGCCGAAGACGAGCTCCGTCAGCTCCTCGACCGCCAGGTCGCCCTGCTCATCGGCCAGCCGATGCGAACGTCGCGCTTCGTGCGCGAGATCGAGCGCTTTTCGGGAGAACGCGGATGAACGTGAAGAACGTCGAGGTAGGCCCGTGAACATGGACGTGCTCGTTTCACTCTGCAAGCGGCGGGGCTTCATCTTCCAGTCCAGCGAAATCTACGGAGGCACCGGCGCCGCCTGGGACTACGGCCCCCTCGGCGTGGAGCTGAAGAACAACATCAAGCGAGCGTGGTGGCGGGACAACATCCATCTGCGTCCTGACATGGTCGGCCTCGACGCGTCGATCCTGATGCATCCGCAGGTGTGGAAGGCGAGCGGACATCTGGATCACTTCACCGATCCGATGGTCGACTGTAAGGCGTGCCAGCATCGTTTCCGTGCCGACAAGGTCGAGGAGCAATCCTGGATCCACTACTGTCCGGCGACCAAGGGCAACAAGTTCGAGGTGCCGGCGGGCGAGCCGTGCAAGCACTGCAACGTGCGTCGCAGCCTCTGTCCGGATTGTGGCAAGGGCGAGCTGACGACGCCCCGGCAATTCAACCTGATGTTCAAGACGTTCATGGGCCCCGTCGAGGAAGACGCGGCGGTCACGTACTTGCGGCCGGAGACGGCGCAGGGCATCTTCGTCAACTTCGACAACGTGCTGCAATCGATGCGGCTGAAGCTGCCGTTCGGGATCGCCCAGATCGGCAAGGCCTTTCGCAACGAGATCACGCCCGGCAATTTCATCTTCCGGACCCGCGAGTTCGAGCAGATGGAGATCGAGTTCTTCGTCAATCCGCTGGAGACGATCGACGGGCGGCCGGCCGACGAGGTCTGGCACGAGCGCTGGATCGAGTCGCGGTTCGCCTGGTACCAGCGGTACGGCATGCGGCGGGAGAATCTTCGCATCCGTGAGCACGAGAAGGACGAGCTCGCTCACTACGCCAAGCGGACGGTCGACATCGAGTACCAGTTCCCCATCGGCTGGAGCGAGCTCGAGGGCGTCGCCAACCGGACCGACTTCGACCTGAAGCAGCACGCGCAGTTCAGCGGCAAGTCGCTCACCTATTTCGATGAGGAGCGCAAGCAACACGTGGTGCCGTACGTGATCGAGCCGTCGGCCGGGGCCGATCGCAGCCTGCTCGCCTTCCTGGCCGATGCCTACCGCGAGGAGGAAGTGCGCGGAGAGCGTCGCGTGGTGCTGCGCTTCCATCCCGACCTGGCGCCCGTGAAGATCGCCGTGCTGCCGCTGTTGAAGAAGCGTCCGGAGATCGTGACGACCGCTCACGATCTTCGGGCCACGCTGGCCCGACGCTGGGTCACCGTCTACGACGACACCGCGGCCATCGGTCGCCTTTATCGGCGTCAGGACGAAGTCGGCACGCCCTATTGTGTGACGGTGGACGTTCAAACGGTCGGCGACTCCGCCAAGGGCGAGCCTGGTGATCGCTGCGTGACGATCCGGGAGCGCGACTCGATGGAGCAGATCCGGGTTCCGATCGCGGAGCTGCAGGGAATCTTCGAACGGCTGCTCGGCGACGGTGCCTGGGCCGACGTTGCGCGGAGCTATCCACCGGCCCGGGGCTGAGGCGTCAGGGCGGATGGCCAGCCGTCGGGCAGGAGGAGACTCTGCGGCTGGCCGGGCGTTCCCGCGGGCGGTGGTGCTGGTGGCGCCGTCGGGTCAGGCGGTGTGGCCTGGCGGCGCGCTCCGCAACCAACCGCGGGCTCGGTGCCACGGATGAACGCCATCGTCACGACGCGCACGCATTCGTTGGAAGGATCCATGTCGACCGGAACCAGGATCACCTTGTCCGGAATCGGGAACTCCTCTTTGGGACCGTCGCCGAGGACCTTGGTCATGTAGGTGGTCCAGATCGGGACGGCAACCCGTGAGCCCGTCTCGTCACGCCCGAGACTCCGCGGGCGGTCATAGCCGACCCAGACGCCGGTGGTCAGGCGCGGCGTGTAGCCGATGAACCACGCGTTCGAATAGTCGTTCGTGGTCCCCGTCTTCGCGGCGATCGGGCGGCCGAGCCCCTTGGCGCCCTGGCCGGTGCCGCGCTCGACGACACCGCGCAGCATGTGGGTGACGACGTATGCCTCCTCGGGAGGCAGAGCCTCGCGGCCTTCCGGAACGTGCTCCTCGAGGAGCTTGCCGTTGACGTCGGTGACGTAGCGGATCGTCGTCGGCGGGACCCAGGTTCCCTGGTTGGCCAACGCGCTGTAGGCCGACGTCAGCTCGAGGAGCGTCAGGTCGGAGCTGCCGAGCGCCATCGTGAGATCGGTGTTCAGCGGACTGGTGATCCCGAGGCGCCGGGCCACCTGGATCGTCCGGTTGACGCCGATCCGCTCCTGGAGCTTGATCGTGACGACGTTGACCGACTCCTCGACGGCCTGCTGGAGCGTGGTCGATCCCCGGAACTTGCGATCGTAGTTCTCCGGTTTCCACGCGCTGCCGTTCCGGCCGATCGGATAGGTCACCGGCGCGTCGTCGAAGCGCGACGCTGCGGTGAAGCCGTTCTCGAGCGCGGCGATGAAAACGAACGGCTTGAACGCCGATCCCGGCTGGCGCCGGGCGAGCACCGCACGGTTGAACTCACTTCGGAAGAAGTCGTAACCGCCGACCAGCGCCTTGACGTGCCCCGTCTGGGGCTCGACCGTGACGAGCGCGCCCTCCGGATGCTCGGACGGCTTGCCCTTGGCCGTGCGATCCTCTAGCGCCTTGAGCCCATCGCGCAGCGCCTGCTCGGCCGTGAGCTGCATCGTCGGATTGAGGGTCGTGTAGATGTTCAAGCCACCCTTGAACACCATGTCGGCGCCGTACTTCGCTTCGAGCGTCTGCTGCACGTACTCGAGGAAGTACTGGCCGGTGGTGCGCCGGCGTTCGGGCGGGATGAGGCCGAGGTCGGTCCGGGCCAGACGCTTGGCCTCCTGCTCCTTGATGGTTCCGAACTCGACGAGTCGGCGGAGCACGATCTCACGCCTCAGCTTGGCGGCGTTGGCGTGATCGAACGGCGAGTAGCTCGTCGGGGCCCTCGGCAGGCCGGCGAGCAAAGCCGATTCGCGGACGCTCAGCTCCGAGACGGACTTCCCGAAGTACGTGCGGGCGGCGGCCTCGACGCCGTAGGCGCCATGCCCGAAATAGATCTGGTTCAGGTACATCTCGAGAATTCGATCCTTCGAATAGCGGCGCTCGAGCTCGATCGCGAGGAGCGCTTCCTTCAACTTGCGCTCGAGGCTCTTGTCAGGGGTGAGGAACAGAACCTTGGTGAGCTGCTGGGTGATGGTGCTGCCGCCCTCGACGACCCGTCCCCGGCGGTAGTTCTGTACGACGGCCCGCGCGATGCCGATGGGGTCGATACCCCAGTGTGAGTAGAAGCGCCGGTCTTCGGTGGCGATGATGGCGTCGCGAAGAGACTTCGGGATCTGAGCCAAGGGGACGAAGATCCGGCGCTCGACGTGGAGCTCGGTGATCAGCTCATCGTTGTCGTCGTAGATCTTCGAGCCCTGAACGGGCTGGAAGGTTTCGAGCGCGCTCACCGCGGGCAGCGAGCGCGGCAGGATGGCGAAGGCCCATAGCACGGCGACGCCAAGGGTCGTCATCCCGAGCAAGGTCATGACGCCGACTGAAAGCAGGAAGATGCGAAGCCAGCGGGGCTGGGACGCGAGAAAGCCGCCGAGCCAGGGGCGCCGGGGTGGCGACGGTTGCTGTGGCTGCCCTCCGCCGCGCCGCGCCTTCGACCACCAGAACGCCATGCGCTCTCCATTATACTGACGCCCATGCGCCCGTCCCTGCTCGACGACTTCGAGGCCCGCGGGCTGATCGCCGACCTCACGCCGCGCGAGGAGCTGGCGCGCCATCTCGCCCAGGGACCCCGCAGCGTCTACTGTGGCTTCGATCCCACGGCGGACAGCCTCCACGTCGGCAGCCTCTTGCCCCTCCTCGCTCTTCGGCGTCTCCAGATGGCTGGCCACCGGCCGATCGTCCTGATCGGAGGCGGCACCGGACTCATCGGCGACCCCAGCGGCAAAGCCGGCGAGCGCGCGCTTTCGGAGCAGGCGCAGGTGGCAGCGTGGGCGGAGCGGCTCAAGGCCCAGGTCTCGCGGCTCCTCGACTTCGGCACCGGACCAACCGATGCGCAGCTCCTCGACAACTACGCCTGGCTCGCCAAGCTCGACGTCCTGGACTTCTTGCGCGACATCGGAAAGGAGTTTTCGATCGGGGCGATGATCGCCAAGGAATCGGTCCGCGCGCGGATGGGACGCACCGACGCCGGCCTGTCGTACACCGAGTTCAGCTACCAGATCCTGCAGGCCTACGACTTCCTGAGATTGTTCCAGGATCATCGGTGCTCGATGCAGATCGGCGGCAGCGACCAGTGGGGAAACATCACCGCCGGCATCGATCTCATTCGTCGAAAGACGGGCGAGGCCGCCTACGGACTGACCCTGCCGCTGGTGATGAAGGCCGACGGCACCAAGTTCGGCAAGACCGAAGCCGGCACGATCTGGCTCGATGCGAGCAAGACGTCGCCCTATGAGATGTATCAGTTCTGGCTGAACACGTCTGACGACGACGTGATCAGCTACCTGAAGTACTTCTCGTTCTGCTCACTGGAGCGTATCGGCGAGTTGGCCGGCGCCACCAAGACGGCCCCCGAGAAGCGCGAGGCGCAGGAGGTGCTCGCCCAGGAAGTCACGGCGCTGGTGCACGGGGAGGCCGCGGTGCGTGACGCCCGTACCATCACCGAGCGCCTGTTCAGAGGCGAGGTGAGATCGCTGACACGCGAGCAGGCCGCCCAGGCGTGCAGCGCGATGCCGAACATGGCGCTCAGTCTCGGCGCCGAGTCGATCGCGGTCGTCGATCTCCTGACCAAAGCCGGCCTCGCGGAGTCGAAGAAACGCGCGCGCGAGCTGATCGCGGCAGGGGCGATTCAGGTCAATGGAGATCCTGTCGAGAACCCTGGCGAGGCCGTCTCGCGAGGGACGGCGCTCCATGGCCGGTACTTCATCGTGAAAAAAGGGAAGAAGACGTTTGCCGCGGCAACGCTGGTGGAGGCCTGACGACGGCATGCTGTTTCCCACGACGCTGGTCGGCAGCTATCCCCAGCCCGAGTGGCTGATCGATCGCCAGAAGCTTGCCGGAAGCGGTCCGCCGCGCGTCCGCGCGCGAGAGCTGTGGCGCGTTCCCGAGCGTTGGCTGCGTGAGGCGCAGGACGACGCGACGTGGCTCGCGATCCGAGCGCAGGAAGAGGCGGGGCTCGACATCATCACGGATGGTGAGATTCGGCGCGAGAGCTATTCGAACCGCTTCGCGACCGCGCTCGAAGGCGTCGACATCGACAGCCCGGGCACGGCCCTCAGCCGCTCCGGCCGTCCGCAGCCCGTTCCCCGCATCGTCGGGCCGATCCGGCGCAAGCATCCCGTCCAGGTCGAGGACGTCCGCTTTTTGCGCGCCCACACGAAGAAGGCCATCAAGATGACCGTCCCTGGTCCGTTCACGATGTCGCGCCAGGCCCAGAACGACGCCTATCCGAGCGAGGAAGCGGCGGCTCTGGCCTACGCAGCTGCGGTGAACGAGGAGATTCGTGACCTCTTCGACGCCGGCGCCGACATCGTTCAGATCGATGAGCCGTACATGCAGGCGAGCCCCGACCGAGCCCGAGAGTACGGCCTGAAGGCGCTGAATCGAGCGCTGGAGGGCATCACCGGTACGACGGCGGTTCATCTCTGCTTCGGCTATGCGGCCCTCGTTCACCAGCGCCCTTCCGGATACTCGTTCCTGCCGGAGCTCGCGGCGTGCTCGTGTCGTCAGGTCTCGATCGAGACCGCGCAATCCAAGCTCGATTGTGCCGTGCTGGGAAAGCTCGCGAACAAGCAAATCCTGGTGGGCTGTCTCGACCTCAGCGACATGGCCGTGGAGACCCCCGAAACGGTCGTCGCGCGGATCAAGCGAGCGCTCGCCTACGTCGAACCGGACCGCATCGTCCTCGCGCCTGACTGTGGCATGAAGTACCTGCCTGCCGACGTCGCCTTCGCCAAACTGCGGTCGATAGTGACGGCGGCCGCCATGCTCCGGTCCGAGCTCGGTGCGTTGTAGCGAGCGCGGGCGCAGCTCGTGAATTTTTGTTCGAGCGACTGCCCAGGAACTTGACAGTCAAAGTGCGGATGCGTATAGTCAGTCGTTGCCCAGGAACACCTCGGGCAAGAGTTTTTTGAACGAGAAGTTCGTTCCGGTCACCTTCCAAGCTGACCGTAGCTCTTTGACAGTTGGATATGCTATCGGCTCACCGAAGTGGTGTGAGCACCATCCGTTCTAACGAGTGCCTTGCGCTCGGCCGAGTGACTGCAGCAAATCGCAGTAACACGTTCGAGCTTGAGGACCAGGTTCATCGCTTTTTCTTGGCGAGTTTGATCCTGGCTCAGAGCGAACGCTGGCGGCGTACTTAACACATGCAAGTCGAACGGGGAGTGTCGGTGTAGCAATACATCGGCGCTTCGAGTGGCGCACGGGTGAGTAACACGTGGGTAACCTGCCCTTGAGTTCGGGATACCCTCTCGAAAGGGAGGCTAATACCGGATACGTTCCTCGGGTCGCAAGACTTGGGGAGGAAAGGTAGCGCAAGCTGCCGCTCTTGGAGGGGCTCGCGGCCTATCAGCTAGTTGGTGAGGTAACGGCTCACCAAGGCGACGACGGGTAGCTGGTCTGAGAGGACGACCAGCCACACGGGGACTGAGACACGGCCCCGACTCCTACGGGAGGCAGCAGTGGGGAATTTTCCGCAATGGGCGAAAGCCTGACGGAGTGACGCCGCGTGGGGGACGAAGGCCTTCGGGTTGTAAACCCCTGTCAGAGGGAAAGAAGGGTTCGGGCGTGAATAGCGCTCGGATCTGACGGTACCTTCAGAGGAAGCCCCGGCCAACTCTGTGCCAGCAGCCGCGGTAAGACAGAGGGGGCAAGCGTTGCTCGGAATCACTGGGCGTAAAGGGCGCGTAGGCGGGATGGCAAGTCGGTCGTGAAATCCCTCGGCTCAACTGAGGGGGGTCGGCCGATACTGCCGTTCTTGAGGGATGCAGAGGAGACTGGAATTCCCGGTGTAGCGGTGAAATGTGTAGAGATCGGGAGGAACACCGGTGGCGAAGGCGGGTCTCTGGGCATTTCCTGACGCTGAGGCGCGAAAGCGTGGGGAGCAAACGGGATTAGATACCCCGGTAGTCCACGCTGTAAACGATGACGACTAGGTGTGGGGTGGTTCAGTCCATTCCGTGCCGCAGCTAACGCATTAAGTCGTCCGCCTGGGGAGTACGGCCGCAAGGTTGAAACTCAAAGGAATTGACGGGGGCCCGCACAAGCGGTGGAGCATGTGGTTCAATTCGATGCAGAGCGAAGAACCTTACCTGGGCTTGACATGTAGGAAGTAGGAACCCGAAAGGGGGACGACCTGTTAAGTCAGGAGCCTACACAGGTGGTGCATGGCTGTCGTCAGCTCGTGCCGTGAGGTGTTGGGTTAAGTCCCGCAACGAGCGCAACCCTCACCCTATGTTGCCATCGGTTCGGCCGGGCACTCTTAGGGAACTGCCGGCGAAGAGCTGGAGGAAGGGGGGGATGACGTCAAGTCCGTATGCCCTTTATGCCCAGGGCTACACACATGCTACAATGGTCGGTACAGAGGGTTGCCAACCCGCGAGGGGGAGCCAATCCCAGAAAGCCGATCTCAGTTCGGATTGCAGGCTGCAACTCGCCTGCATGAAGTAGGAATCGCTAGTAAGCGCAGATCAGCAGGCTGCGCTGAATACGTTCCCGGGCCTTGTACACACCGCCCGTCACACCACGAAAGCCAGCTGTACCAGAAGTCACTGCGCCAACCGCAAGGAGGCAGGTGCCCAAGGTATGGTTGGTGATTGGGGTGAAGTCGTAACAAGGTAGCCGTAGGGGAACCTGCGGCTGGATCACCTCCTTTCTAAGGAGCCACGAGAGTCCGGCGGTTGTCGTTTCGATCCGATGGATCTCTTCGATCGCTGGGCTCTCCACGCTCTCTCTTCGTGTTCACACTCTCGTGGGGCCAGTAGCATTTTTTTTCGCCTGGGGCCTTTAGCTCAGGTGGCTAGAGCGCGCGCTTGATAAGCGCGAGGTCCCTGGTTCGATCCCAGGAAGGCCCACCAAGTCTTGTCGGCGGGGATGTAGCTCAGATGGGAGAGCACCTGCTTTGCAAGCAGGGGGTCGCCGGTTCGAATCCGGTCATCTCCACCAGGCGTGAACGACGACGCGATCGAAGCGAGTGATACTCGCGCGATCTTTGACAACCGAATACGAAGATTCTCGAGTGTAGCCAGGCGATGTTCTCCATAAGAAGTAAGTTCGTGGTCAAGCTACTAAGAGCGAACGGTGGATGCCTTGGCGCCGGGAAGCGATGAAGGACGTGGCAAGCTGCGATAAGCCTCGGGGAGCCGCAAGCAGGCATCGATCCGAGGATGTCCGAATGGGGGAACCTGGGCGGAGTAATGTCCGCTCGTCCCTGACTGAATCCATAGGTCAGGGCACGCGAACCGGGGGAACTGAAACATCTCAGTACCTCGAGGGAAAAGAAATCAACCGAGATTGCCCAAGTAGCGGCGAGCGAACGGGCAACAGCCTAAACCAGATCCGAGCAATCGGGTCTGGGGTTGCGGGGCGCTCATAGGGGAAACCCGGAGAGTTACCAAGTCAGGCGATAGTCGAAGGCTCTGGAAAGTGCCGCCAAAGACGGTGATAGCCCGGTAGACGAAATCGCACTGATCTCTCTGATGAGCGTTCCCAAGTACTACGGGACACGTGAAACCCCGTAGGAATCTGGGGGGCCCACCCTCCAAGGCTAAATATTCCCCGGCGACCGATAGTGAACCAGTACCGTGAGGGAAAGGCGAAAAGAACCCCGGTGAGGGGAGTGAAATAGAACCTGAAACCGTTCGCTTACAAGCGGTAGGAGGGCTATGCCGTCGCAAGACGGAAGGCCTGACTGCGTGCCTTTTGCATAATGAGCCGGCGAGTTGCTGGTACGTGGCGAGGTTAAGCGTCGAAGGCGCGGAGCCGTAGCGAAAGCGAGTCCGAATAGGGCGATAAGTCGCGTGCCGCAGACCCGAAGCCAAGTGATCTACCCCTGACCAGGGTGAAGCTGCCGTAACAGGCGGTGGAGGCCCGAACCGGTGTTGGTTGAAAACAGCTCGGATGAGTTGGGGGTCGGAGTGAAAGGCTAATCAAACTTGGAGATAGCTGGTTCTCCCCGAAATATCTTTAGGGATAGCCTCGTGTGTGACGCGTGGTGGTAGAGCTCTGAATGGGCTAGGGGTCCTACCAGATTACCAACCCCAATCAAACTCCAAATGCCATGCGTTTGAGCACGGGAGTCAGTCGACGCGGGATAAGCTGCGTGGACGAGAGGGAAACAACCCAGATCGCCAGCTAAGGTCCCTAAGTGCGTGCTTAGTGGGAAACGATGTGGGGTCGCTCAGACAGCCAGGAGGTTGGCTTAGAGGCAGCCATCCTTTAAAGAGTGCGTAACAGCTCACTGGTCAAGCGATCCTGCGCGGACAATTCAACGGGGCTCAAGCACGCCACCGAAGCTGCGAGCTCAGTAGGGAGACCTGCTGAGCGGTAGGGGAGCATTCCGCGATAGGTTGAAGGCCGACCGCGAGGACGGCTGGACGATGCGGAAGAGATAATGCCGGCACGAGTAGCGATAAAGCAGGTGAAAAACCTGCTCGCCGAAAGCCCAAGGGTTCCTGGGGAAGGTTAATCCGCCCAGGGTTAGGCGGTCCCTAAGCCGAGGCCGACAGGCGTAGGCGAAGGACAACAGGTTAATATTCCTGTTCCGCCGTGGTGACGTTATGAGCAATGGGGGGACGGAGAAGGTTAGGCACCGCCCGCGATCGGAAGTGCGGGTCCAAACGCGTAGGGAGCTCTGATAGGCAAATCCGTCGGAGCGCCGCAAGGCAATCCTGAAACGTGATGGGGAGGCCTTCGGGCCATAAACGGGCCGATACCATGCTTCCAAGAAAATCCTCTAGCCAGTTGCCAAGGCGACCGTACCGGAAACCGACACAGGTGGGCGAGGAGAATATCCACAGGCGCTCGGGAGAACTCTCGCGAAGGAACTAGGCAAAATAACCCCGTAACTTAGGGAGAAGGGGTGCCGCAGTAGGGTGTCAAAGCCCGAAGCGGTCGCAGTGAAAAGGGCCAAGCGACTGTTTACTAAAAACACAGGACTCTGCCAACTCGTAAGAGGAGGTATAGGGTCTGACGCCTGCCCGGTGCCGGAAGGTTAAGGAGAGGGGTTAGTGCCCGCAAGGGTGCGAAGCTCTGAACCGAA
>QHTB01000159.1 GCA_003220615.1 Candidatus Rokuibacteriota bacterium | reverse complement strand
GAACGATGACGAACGGCTCGACGGTCAGCTTGGGCGGCCACTCCAGTACGCCCTGGACCAGGCGAGCGTCGCCGGGAACCGCGTGAGCGGAGGAAGCGGACGCGAGCACGAGAGCCAGGACGACGATCGATCGCCGCATGAGATCCTCCCGCATGGTGGATGGTGCAAAGATCCAACCACGCGCGGTCACGATGGCATTTGCTGCCCTTCCGGTCGCGGCTCTGCGGCGTTTTCGAATCGCTGTCAACGCTCCCGACCGTACCGTTCGTTCAATAGGCGCGTCGTCGAGCCGATCACCGCGGTTCAGGAGGAGGCGAGCCGAGCGGGCCTGCGCGATCTCGACGAGGAGGGGCGGAGGGCGGGACCGTGCTTCGATCCCTCGAGCAGTGTCAGATAACTCGACTCGACCGAACGTGGACTCAGCGCACGCCGGCCGGCAGGATCTCCGTCTCGCCGACGTATTCGCGGCGATACAGGTCGGTGATCGACGCCCAGCGCAGCATGCACGCCTGCTCCGCCACCTCGAGCGCTCGGGCCTTGAGAGCGTCGGTGTCGAGGTACTTCAGGCACAGATCCGCCTGACGGTTGCTGTGCTCGATGTCGGCTTCGGCGTGCTCGGTGAAGAACTCGATCGCCGGCGAGCCGGGCGGGAAGTTGTAGTGCCTGGCGAGCGCCGGCAGCACCACGTCCTTGTTGAGCGCGGGCTGCTGGCCTTCCTGCGTGGATTGCATCGCGAGGACCACGCCGATGGGCTCGTGCGCCGTGGTGTGGTAGTAGTGCAGCGCCCGCGCCCACCACGCCGGAGTCATCTTCGTCGCACGCACGTCGTCCGCGGAGAGCCCGGCCGCCTTGCAGAAGCGAAAGATGAGCTCGCCGTGATCGTGGGGCTGGTGGCCCTCGCGCGGGATCGCCTTCAGACCTTCCTCTTCCGAGAGGTTCTCCACGACGGCCTTCCGCACGTCGGCGTGCTGGTACGTCCGCGCGTAGAAGATGCCGAAGCTCGCGAGCGCCTTCTGCAGGAACTGGTAATGCATGGCCTTGTACACGCCCATCGCGCGGAGCGGCAGCTTGCCCTCGGCGAGCGCCTGGAAGAACGGATGCTGCTTGGTGTGCCAGCGCTCCCGGATCGCGCGGACGTCGTCGACGATCTGGGTGGCCATCATCGGACCGCGAACGTGACGACGCTCAGGATCACGAGCGCGCCCGCGACGATGAACTGAAACACCTTGGACTCCTGCAGCAAGGCCCAGAGTTGTGTGGCCACGGAGTAGGCAAGGAGGGCGAGCCCCACCCCGACTCCCGCGCCGAGCAGACCTGCGAGCCACCATCCGCCCACGGCCGCGACAATCAGCAGGATGAGGAACATGACGGCTCCCTTTGGCAATGACGCCCGACCAGAGGGCGTGATGATGCCCTCCGGAATCGTCATCGTCAAGAGAGGCCTGGCCGCCGAGTCTCTCTAGAGCGGCGTCCGCGGTGTGCGCTGAAAGCGCGCCTGGCTCCCCACCTCATCGAGCGCGTCGATCACGGCGCTCATCCGCAACGGCTTCGGGATCAGACGGTCGACGCCGTGATCGATGCACTGGTCGTCATCGAGCAGGAGATCCCAGGCCGTGAACATGACGACCTTGACCGATGGACGCTGGCGGCGACACGCCTTGGCGACTTGAAGGCCGCTATAGCCCGGCATGGCGAGATCGGTGAGCACGATGTCGAAGTCCTGGTCGCGAAACGCCCGGATGGCCTGCGCTCCGTCCTCGACCGCGGTGACCGCGTACCCATGTTCGCGGAGGGTGTCGCACAAGAGATCGCGGACATCGCCCTCGTCCTCGGCGATGAGCACGCGAACATGGGACTCTGATTTGGGCATCGCTTGCATTGAGGTCTGTCCTCCTGCCACGAAGGCGCCGAAACCGTTGCTCCATTTCCCGCCGCCGAGATTGCGAACGTCTGTGCACGCCGGGTGCCACGGAGCGTGTTGATTCGTAATGCGCGGTATGGTCGCGACTTGGGGTACGTGTGGCTGATTTCTGGGCGGCGCCCTCCGGCGCGAGTTGTCACGGACCCCGGAGGATCTCCTGTCGAAGAATCCCCGCCCGATCGCCGCGCATCCAAGGCATCAGCGGGAAGGAGGTTCCCCATGGGAGCGAAGGGCGAGGCGCTGGCCAAGCAGTTCGAGGGGAAGGTTCAGGAGGCGACCGCAGTCGTCGAGAAGTTGAGCGACGCGGACTGGAAGAAGACGACGTCCGCGGAAAAGTGGACGGTCGGGGTCGTGGCGCACCACGTGGCCATGAGTCACGAGGGCATCACGCGGATCATCAAGACCGTCTCGACCGGCCAGTCGGTGCCGAACTTCACGATGGACATGCTCAACGCGATGAACGCCCAACACGCCAAGGATCACGCCAACTGCACGAAGGCTGAGACCGTGGCCCTCCACAAGAAGAACGCTGCGGCGGCGACCGCCGTCGTGCGCGGTCTCAGCGACATCGAGATGGGAAAGACCGGCACCGTGCTCGCGGGGATGCCGTCGATGAGCGTCGAGCAGATCGTCAGCGGGATCCTCATCAACCACATCGACGAGCACCTGGGGAGCATCCGGGCCACCATCGGCCGCTGATCGGAGCCGGTCGCTCGCCGTCCCGATGTGATCGCTGACCCACTTGACATCCGGGCTCGGCTGTCGCAAATAGTACGGCCATGTCCATCGATCCGAATGTCGAACAATCCTACGTTCCAGTTCCGATCAACCGTGAGAGCGTCATCTCGAAGGCCGCCGACGAGATTCGCCGGCTCATCGGCGCCGGCAATCTCAAGCCCGGCGATGCGCTGCCGGTCGAGCTGAAGCTCTCCAAGTCACTGGGGATCAGCCGCGGCTCGGTCCGGGAGGCGCTTCGGGTCCTCGATGGTCTCGGGCTGGTGGAGAAGCAGCCGGGTCGGCGGGTGATCGTGGCCGACCGGTCGAGGCTCTACACGTCACCGCCGATCGGCGAGGCGGCGTTCCTGAAGGCGCTCCCCGTAGTCTATAAGGTTCGGGGGCTCGTCGAAGAGCGGTGCGCGGAGCTGGCCGCCCTCCACCGCACCGAGGAAGAGGTCGCCGAGCTGGAAAACTACCTGGCCCTGTTCCAGGAAGCCCGCAAGCGGGGAGACCCGGTCGCCGCCGCCCACAACCACCAGGCCTTCCACTCCGGGATCGTCGCCGCCGCTCGGAATCCCGTGCTCACCGCGTTGTTCCAGCAGGTTCGCTTCTCGATTGCGGCGGTGGCCGAGCGCCTGCCGGAGAGCCTCAGGGACTCGCGTCAGGCCAGCATCCACACGGCCGTCCTCGAAGCGATCCGTGGTCGCGACGCGCGCCGGGCCAGGACCGCTACGCGCCGCCATTTCCGGATGATTGCACCGCTGATCGAGTTCGTGACGCGTTCGGGCGAGCAGGAGGGGCCCCGGATATGACGGTTCAGGTGAGCGACCGGTTCGTCGACACCAACGGGACCCGGCTCTTCGTAATGGACCGAGGACGCGGCCGGGCGCTCGTCTTCCTGCATGGGCTCGGGTGGGACCACACGCTCTGGCACGGTGTGACCCAGGCGTTCGCCCACGAGTATCGCGTCATCGCGGGTGACACGCGCGGGCACGGGCGCAGCGCGAAGCCGGACGGACCCTACACGATCGCGCTGTTCGCAGAAGACTGGTTCGCCGCGTTCAAGAATCTTCGAGTTCGGCAGGCCTGCCTCATCGGCTTCTCGCAGGGAGGCATGATCGCCCAGACTCTGGCGGTCCAGCATCCCGAGATCGTCTCGGCGCTGGTACTGGTATCGACGTCGTGCCGGAGCGATCCGGGGGCGTACGACAAGCTCGAGGAGCGGATCCGTGTGGCCAGGACCGAAGGGCCGGTCGCCTCGGCGCGCCTGGCCGCGCAGTCGATATTCTCCAAGGCGTACATGCAGGCGCGGCCCGACGCCGTCGAGGAGTTCGTCAACTGGCGCGCCGGAATGGACCAGGAGCCGCTGGTGCACGCCACCCGCGCCGCGCACGGGTTCGACGTCTCGGCGCAGCTCGCGTCGATCGGGGTGCCGACACTCGTCATGTACGGCGAAGAGGACGTGCTGACTCCGCCCTCCGTCGTGACGAGCGTCGCGTCCCACATCCCGGGCGCGGAGCTCGTCGGCATCCCGGGCGCCGCCCACATGATCCCGGTGGAGAAGGCCGAAGAGTTCGAGCTGGCGCTCGACACGTTCTTGAAGAAGCACTGCGCACCGAGCCTGTAGGAGGCGTCGATGACCACGTCGGAGCTCGAGCTCATCTTGCGCGGAGGGCGCGTCATCGACCCGGCCCAGGGGATCGACGGCGTGATGGACGTGGGCATTCTCGGTGGCCGCGTGGCCACCGTCGCACCGGCCCTGGCACCGGCGCCGCGCACGAAGATGATCAACGTTCGCGGCAAGCTCGTGCTCCCTGGTCTCATCGACACGCACGCGCACATCTACGAGCACGTCACCGGCATGTTCGGCCTGAACGCCGACCTGGTCGGCATTCGGTCGGGGGTGACGACGGTGGTGGACCAGGGCGGCGCCAGCCCGCTGACGTTCAACGGGTTCCGGAATTTCGTCGCCCAGCCGGCGAAGAGCCGCGTGCTCTCGTTCATCTCGATCTACCTCGCCGGCGGCCTGATGGGGCACTCGCACGCGGGCCTGTATGGACCGCACGGCATCGACGTCGGCGCCACCGTGCGCGCCATCGAGGAGAATCGCGATCTCGTCAAGGGCATCAAGACTCACGCGGAGATCGGCGGCTACTCCCGCTGGGGCATCGAGGTGCTGAAGCTGGCCAAGGAGGCGTCGCGTCGGGCACGCGTGCCGGTCTACGTGCACCTGGGTGGCATGTGGCCCGTGGTCAAGGAGTCGGAGCCGGATCCCGACTCGATCCTCAATCAGGTGTTGCCGCTGCTCGACGAGGGCGACGTCCTGGCCCATCCGTTCACGCGGCATCCCGGCGCGTTCGTCGCCGCCTCGGGCAAAGTCCATCCGATCGTCACCGAGGCCGTCATGCGCGGCGTCCGAATCGACGTCGGCCGGGGCGTCCATTTCAGCATCGAGAAGGCGCGGATCGTTCTCGAGGCCGGCATCATGCCGTTCACGCTCGGCGCCGACCTGCACGGCTACGCGGTCAAGCGCGTCAAGGCCGACGCGGCCGACGCCGTCCCGGCCCCGAAGGGCCGGCGGTCCCGAGGCAACGGCGAGCAGCTCACCGCGACCTTCAATCTCCACCAGGCGATGAGCGAGCTGCTCGCCCTGGGCGTTCCGCTCGGCGAAGTCGTCAGCATGGTGACGTCGAATGCCGCCGTGCTGCTCGGGCTCGACGGCCAGATCGGGACGCTGGCGCCCGGCGCCGTCGCGGACGTCTCGGTCGTCCGCCTCGAGCGTGGTGACTGGACCGTGCGCGACGCCAGTGGGGTCGAGCTGCGTCTCGCGGAGCGCATCCGTCCGGACTTCGCGCTTCGCGAAGGTGTGATGTACAAATCGAACTCGCCGCTGGTCCCCGAAGTCATCACCGCCGCTGCCTGAGGCGACCACCGGAATTCGTCGACGAAGGAGAACGGTGATGACACGAATCAGTCGCCGAGAGTTCCTGGGGTATTCCCGCTGGGCCGTGGTGACGACCGCCGCTGGCGGCTCGATCCTGGCCGGCCGTCCCGGGCGCGCCGTGGCCCAACCGTTGACCAAGGTACGCTTCACGCTGCCCTGGGTCGCGGAAGGCTCGCTCATCCATACCTTCATCGCCCGCAATCGTGGCTTCTGGAAGAAGCGCGGCCTCGACGTCGACATCGCCCGGGGCTACGGCTCGCTCGCCGCGACCCAGGCGCTGGCCGGCGGGCAGTTCGACGTCGGCCAGGCGGTGACCTCCGTCATCGTGCTGCAGAACATCAAGGGCCTGCCCCTCACGACCATCGGCGTGCTCGGCTACAAGACGACCATGGGCGTGGGCGTGCTCGACGATTCTCCGATCAGGACGCCGAAGGATCTCGAGGGCAAGACCGTGGGCTGGACGCCGACCTCGGGCGAAGTCCCGTTCTTCCCCGTCTTCGCCCGGCTCGCCGGCGTCGATCAGGACAAGATCAAGTTCGTGAACATGAACATCGACGTGCGGTATCGCGCGTTCATGGACAAGCAGATCGACGCGATCACGGACTTCGCCGCGAGCGCCATCCCGCCCATCTCGGCCAGGGGCTACAAGGTCCGCTGGATGCTGTACGCTACCCAGGGCATTCACCTGTACGAGTCGGCGTTCTTCACGACGCCCAAGATGATCAAGGAGAATCCCGAGGTCTGTCAGGGGATGGTGGACGGCATCATGGAAGCTCTGGCCTTCAGCTACCTGAACCCCGAGGAGTCCATCGACATCTTCTTCAAGGAGGTGCGGGAGGCCGGGTTCGTGGCCAAGGAGCGCGAAAACGTCCGCATGGGCTCGGGGATCGCGAACTTTTCCGGCCTGGCCGAGGAGGCGCGCGTGAACGGGCTGGGCTGGTCGGATCCGAAGCGCTTCTCGGAGATGGCCGATCTCGTGCTGACCTACCTGGCCAAGGGCGCCCAGAAACCGAACGTGGACGAGCTCTACACCAACCGCTTCGCCGGACGCATCAAGTTGACGGAGACGCAGTGGGTCGACGCCAAGAAGCGCAACGAGGAGTTCGCGAAGTTCTTCGCGTGAGCCCCGCGTGCTGATCTCGGCCGAGCTCGGGACGCCGACGACTGTGCCCGGGCGCTCTTCCGAGACGTACGTCGTCGTCGACGGCGTCAGGAAAGTCTACAACGCCGGGGCGAGCGCCCTGGAAGCCGTCAGCTCCGTCAGCTTTGCCGCCCGAGCGGGCGAGTTCGTCTCGATCCTGGGGCCAAGCGGCTGCGGCAAGAGTACCTTGCTCATGATGGTCGCCGGCCTCGAGCCGCTCACCGCCGGGCGCATCGACGTCGCCGGCCAGCCGATCACCGGGCCACGCGCCGACATCGGCGTGATCTTCCAGGATCCGGTCCTGCTCCCGTGGAAGAGCGTGCTCGACAACGTGCTCTTCCCGATCCACATCCTCAAACGCCCGGTGCGCGAGTACACCGAGCGAGCCCGGCAGCTCCTGGACATGGTCGGCCTCTCGGAGTTCTCCGCCAAGCGGCCGCACCAGCTTTCGGGCGGAATGCGCCAGCGCGTCGCAATCTGCCGCGCGCTCGTCCACGATCCCACGCTGCTCCTGATGGACGAGCCGTTCAGCGCCCTCGACGCCATCACCCGCGACGAGATGAACGCGGCGCTGCTCGACATCTGGCAGCGCTACCAGAAGACCGTCCTGTTCGTGACCCACGGCATCCGCGAGGCCGTCTTCCTGTCCGATCGGGTGCTGGTGATGGCGCGCCGGCCGTCCACGCTCATCGCCGACGTGAGCATCCCGCTACCGCGCCCTCGTCGCCTGACCATCGAGGAAACGCCGGAGTTCAACGAAATCTGCGCGCTCCTCCGGGCGAAGATCGAGGAGAGCCACGGCCGGCGGGGAGCGTCCTGACGTGGCCCTCGACAGCCTCTCGACGGCCGACCTCGGCGCCGGCCGCCTCGACGGGCTGACGCGCGCGCTGAAGGCCGGCGTGTCGCGGGGCTGGCGGCCCGTGGTCTTGCCGATCGTCACGGCCGCGCTGGCCCTGGCGGCGTGGGAAGCGCTGGTGCGTGTGCGCCGCATTCCCTCGGCGATCTTGCCGCCGCCGACGGAGGTGGCGCAGACGCTGGTGGCCGTTCACGGCTTGCTGCTCGAGCACGCCTGGCCGACCCTGGTCGAGACGGTGGCCGGCTTCCTGCTCGCCGCGGTCGTGGGCATGGTCGTCGCCATCGCCATCACGTATTCGCGGCCGATCCGGGAGGCGCTCTACCCGCTCCTGGTCGTGTTCCAGCTCATCCCGAAGGTCGCGCTCGCTCCGCTCTTCATCGTGTGGCTCGGCATCGGAACCAGCTCGCGCCTCATGTTCGCGCTCTTCATCAGCTTCTTCCCGGTCGTCATCTCCACCGCGGCCGGACTGATCGACACCGACCGCACGATGATCCGGCTGGCGCGCTCCCTGACGGCGAACGACTGGCAGATCTTCGTGAACATCCGTTTTCCCGGCGCGCTGCCCCACATCTTCAGCGGCCTCAAGATCGCGGTCACGCTGTCCATCATCGGCGTGATCGTCGGCGAGTTCATCACGTCGCAGGCGGGGCTCGGGTACCTCATCGTCTTCGCAACGTCGCGCGCCGAGACGGCCGCCATCATGGCGGCGATCCTCGTGCTCTGTGTCATCGGCCTCGTGCTGTACGGCGTCGTGGCCCTGGCCGAGCGCGTGATGCTCACGTGGTATCACGGAGACCGGTGATGCCGACCCATGGCAAGGTGTTCGGGCTCTCACTGAAACCCCGCGAGCACCTCCCGCTCCTTCGCGGGGCTGGACGGTATCTCGACGACATCACACGGCCGGGGCTGGTGCACCTGGGCGTCGTCCGCAGCCCGCACGCCCACGCGCGAGTGATCGCCATCGATGCGACGAACGCCCGTGCCCTCCCCGGCGTGCTCGGGGTCTTCGGTCCGGCCGAGCTTCCCGAGGTCACGCGGCCGATTCCTCCGCATCTCCCGTTCCGGGCACACGTGCGGCCCTTCGAACAGTGTGCGCTCGCGCTCGGCAAGGCCCGATACGTGGGCGAGCCGGTGGCCGTCGTCGTCGTCGAGGCCGTCGCCCAGCTCCAGGACGCCATCGACGCCGTCCACGTGCAGTACGAGCCGGTGCCCGCCGTCGTGTCGACCTGGGAGGCCTTGAAGACCACGGCCCGTCTCTACGACACGTGGCCGGACAACGTCGCCAGCGTGTCGACGGACAGCGTCGGTGACGTCGAGGAAGCCATGGCCGCCGCCGACCTCGTGGTCGCCCACGAGTTGCGGCATGCGCGTAACGCCGCTATGCCGATGGAGCCGCGCGGGGTCCTGGCGTGGCACGACGACGCCGGCGTCCTCGTCGTCCACTCCTCCACCCAGACGACCTACTTCGTGCGCGAGGCGATCGCCGCCGTGCTGGGCCTCGACGTCGAGCGGATCCGGGTCATCGCTCCGGAGGTCGGCGGAGCGTTCGGCGCCAAGGCCCAGGTCTTCCAGGAAGAGGTGCTGGTGCCGCTCGTGGCCTCCCGTTTGGGCCGCCCCGTGAAGTGGGTGGAGACGCGGCGCGAGCACTTCATCGCGACGTGTCACGATCGGGAGCAGGTCCACGCGATCCGCGTGGGCTTTCATCGCGACGGGGTCATCACCGCCGTCGACGACCACTTCGCGTCCGACATGGGGGCCTATCCGATCCAGGGGGAAGGGATTCCCCTCAACACGATCCATCACCTGTGCGCGCCGTACCGAGTCCGCGACTACCGCGGACGATCCGACAACGTGGTGACGAACAAGACCTTCAGCGCCGCCTACCGGGGCGCCGGCCGTCCCGAAGCCGCCTTCGTCTTCGAGCGGATGCTCGACATCGGCGCACGGAAGCTCGGCCTCGATCCCGCGGAGATCCGGCGCCGGAATTTCATCCGCGCCGACGAGATGCCGTATCGGCCGGGGATGAAATACAAGGACGGCTCGACGATCTGCTACGACCCCGCCGACTTTCCGGCGGCGTTCGACAAGGCGCTCGAGCTCCTCGGGTACGACGAGCACCGCGCGCTCCAGGCGACGCGTTCGAATGGCGTGCGCCGTCTCGGCATCGGTGTCGCCTGCTACCTGCAGGGCTCGGGGCTGGGGCCGTACGAAGGCGCGAACGTGCGCGTGGACCCGAGCGGCACGGTGTACGTCTTCATCGGCGTGTCGGCCCAGGGCCAGGGCCACGCGACGACGCTGGCCCAGATCTGCGCCGAGGAGCTCGGAGTCCCGTTCGAGTCGGTGAAGGTCGTGGGCGCCGACACGCAAGCCTTTCCCTACGGGATCGGCGCGATGGCCAGCCGCGTGGCCGCCAACGCCGGGCCCGCGGTCGCCCGCTCGGCGCGCGAGGTGCGCCGCCGGGCGGCCCTGGTCGCCGCCACGATGCTCGAGTGCGCGCCCGAAGATCTGAGGATCGAGGACGGCCGCGTGTCGGTGGCTGGAGTGCCCGGCCGAGGTCTCCACCTCGCCGAGGTGGCGGCGGCCGCCGTGCGCTCGAAGGCGCTGGCGCCCGTGAGCGAGCCGGGTCTCAACAGCTGCACGTACTTCTATCCCGACACGGTGACGTGGGCGTTCGGCACGCACGGGGCGGTCGTCGAGGTCGACGTCGAGACGTGCCAGATCCGCCTGCTGAAGTACGTCGCGGTGCACGACAGCGGGCGGCCGATCAATCCCATGATCGTGGAGGGCCAGCTCCAGGGAGGCATCGCGCAGGGCATCGGCTCCGCCCTCACCGAGGACCTGGTCTACGACGACAACGGCCAGCTCCTCACGCAGAGCTTCATGGATTATGGCCTGCCGACGGCCGCCCAGCTCCCTCCGCTCGACACGGCGCTGGTGAATTTCCCCTCGATCGTCAACGACCTCGGCATCAAGGGCGTCGGCGAGAGCGGTGCCATCGCCCCCGCGGCGGCCATCGCCAACGCGGTCGAGGATGCGCTCGCCGGGTTCGGGATCACCATTCTCGAGCTGCCGGTGACTCCGGCGAGGCTGTTCTCGCTCCTCCAAGCGCGTCGCGCTGGCTGATCCCCGACCGAGCCCGGTTGCGTTTGCCCGCGGTTTCCCCTATAGCTTTCGACATTCGTCGAGCGAGGTGAGCGATGAGCCGCAATTGGACGCAGGGAATCCTGAGCTTCACCGTGGTCGGGATCGTCATCGGGACGCTGGCCCTCGGGGGATCGGGCGCACTCGTCGCCCAGGCCGCGGACCCGATCAAGATCGGGTTCGGCATGGCGCTGACCGGCGGACTCTCCGCCAACGGCAAGCCGGCGCTCCTGGCCTTGCAGATCTGGAAGGACGACGTCAACAAGAAGGGCGGCTTGCTGGGCCGGCCCGTCGAGCTGGTGTATTACGATGACCAGACCAACCCGGCCACCGTGCCCGGGATCTACACCAAGCTGCTCGACGTCGACAAGGTCGACCTCGTCATCTCCGGGTATGGCACCAACCTCATCGCCCCGCTCTTGCCCATTGCGATGGAGCGGAAGCTGACCGTCATCGGGATGTTCGGCCTGGCCAACAACGAGAAGTACCAGTACCCGAACTATTTCCAGATCCAGCCGGCCGGTCCCGATCCGCAGACCAGCACGGCCATCGGCTTCTTCGAGCTGGCGGCCAGGCAGAACCCGAAGCCGCAGACCGTGGCCATCGTGGGCGCCGACGCCGAGTATCCGCAGAACGCGCTGGTCGGCGCGCGCGAGCTGATCAAGAAGTTCGGCTTGAAGACCGTGTACGACAAGACGTACCCGCCGAGCACCGTGGACTACACGCCGATCGTGCGCGCGATCAAGGCCACCAACCCCGACATCGTCTTCGTGGCGTCCTACCCTCCCGACTCGGTCGGCATGCTGCGCGCGGCTCACGAGGTCGGGCTCCAACCCAAGATCCTCGGCGGCGGCATGGTCGGGCTGATGTTCACGACGGTGATGACGAGCATGGGGCCGCTGCTCAACGGCATCGTGAACTATGACTTCTGGGCGCCCGAGCCGCCGTTCCTCGCGATGCCCGGCATCAAGGAGTTCCTGAAGGAATACCAGGCGCGGGCCGAGAAGGCCGGCGTCGATCCGCTCGGCTATTACCTGCCGCCGTACTCGTACGCGGTCGGCCAGGTGCTCGCGCAGGCCATCGAGGCCACCAAGGGCTTCGACCAGCTGAAGATCGCCGACCACATCCGCGCCACCGAGTTCAACACCGTGGTCGGCAAGATCAAGTTCGGCAAGAACGGCGAGTGGGCCCGGGGCCGCACCCTCATGGTCCAGTATCAGAAGATCCAGGGCACCGGCATCGATCAGTTCCGCGGGCCGGGAAAGAAGGTCGTCCTCTACCCCGACGACCTCAAGTCCGGCAACATCATCTACCCGTACTCGGCGGCCAAGAACTAGCGCGAGCGCTCCCTGTTCTCCTGGGACCTCCTCGCCAACGCGGTGGTCGCCGGACTGCTGCTCGGGGGCTTCTATGCCGCCGTGAGCCTCGGCGTGTCGCTCATCTTCGGGCTGCTCGACATCGCCAACATCGCGCAGCCCGCCTTCGTGATCCTCGGCTCGTACGCGGCGTACGTCATGAACGACGCGCTCGGCCTCGATCCGATCCTCACGGGGCTACTGTTGACGCCGCTGTTCTACGGGCTGGGCGCGCTCGTCTATCGCGTCTACTACGCGAGCTTCGAACGGCGCGGGGAGGAGTCGCTGCGGGGGCTCGTCTTCTTCTTCGGCATCCTCTTCATCATGGAGGTGAGCCTCAGCCTGACGTTCGGCGTCGACTACCGGCTCGTCCAGACCGCCTACACCAGCAAATCGATCGACCTCGGCGGCGTCGGGATCGCCTTCCGCTACCTCGTGCCCTGCCTCGTCGGGATCGCGATGACGGCGGGGCTCTATCTGTTCCTCGGCCGGACGTTCTACGGCCGGGCCATCATGGCGGTGTCGCAGGATCAGCTCGCCCTGCGGCTGATGGGGGCGAATCCCGTCCAGATCAAGACCATCGCCTTCGGCGTGGGCATCGCGGCGGCCAGCCTGGCCGGCGCGCTGCTGATCAGCATTGCGCCGGTGATCCCGTCGACCGACCGCGACTACATCGGACGGATGTTCGCCATCACGGTCCTGGGCGGCATGGGCAGCATCGGCGGGACGCTCGTCGCCGCCGTCGTCCTCGGCGTGGCCGAGAGTCTCATGGCCACGTTCTTCGGGCCCTCGTGGTCGCTGGCCGTGTCGTTCGGCATCCTGCTCCTGGCGTTGGCCGTGCGCCCCGCCGGGCTGTTCGGTCGATGACGCCCCGGTCCGGGCTCGCGTGGCTGGCGGGCCTGGCCGTGGTCGGGGCGGGGATCGCGCTGGCAGGGTTGCGCGTGAACCCGTATCTCTACTTCGCCGGCTACGTGATCCTGCAATACGTCGTGATCGCGACAGCGTGGAACATCCTCGGCGGCTACGCGGGATACGTGAACTTCGGGACGCCGGCGTTCTTCGCGATGGGCGCGTACACCGCGGTCTTCCTGATCCAGTCGCTGCGGGCGCCGTTGCCGGTCCTCATCCTGGCCGGCGGCCTCGTCGCCGCGCTCCTTGGACTCGGCATCGGCTATCTGACGCTCCGGCTGAGAGGCGTCTTCTTCTCCATCGCGACGCTCGCGCTCTCCGTCGTCCTCCAGACGATGATCATCAACTGGGAGTACGTCGGCGGATCGAGAGGCTTGAGCGTCATCCGCCCGAGTGGACCGCCCTTCGGCAGCTACGTCACGTTCCTGTTCACCGTGATGGTGGGGCTGGCCGTCCTGTCGGTGATGGTGGCGCGGTTCATCGAGCGCTCGTGGATCGGCCGCGGCCTGGCGGCGTTGCGGGACAACGAGGAGGCGGCCGAATGCATGGGCGTGCCCACCTTGCGCCTCAAGCTCTTCGCCACCACGATCAGCGGCTTTCTCCTCGGCGTCGCCGGCGCGCCGTTTCCGTACTACGTGACGTTCGTGGAGCCCAACTCGGCGTTCGCGCTCGACTACGCCGTGAACGCGCTGGCCATGCCGATGATCGGAGGGACGACGAGCTGGGCTGGGCCGGTAATCGGAGCGGTGTTGCTCGGGACGGCCCAGCAGCTGGCGACGGTCACGATCTCGTCGGAGATGAACCTCTTCATCGTGGGCGTCGTGCTCGTCGCCTTCGTCGTGCTGGCGCCCGAAGGCATCCTGGGCCTCGTGCGGCGGCTGCGGGGCCGCTGATGGCGGGGGCGCTGCTCGAGATCCACGGCCTCGTGAAGCGCTTCGGCGGCTTCACCGCGCTCAACCGGGTGACGCTCCACGTGAAGGAGGGCGAGCGCTTCGGCCTCATCGGACCGAACGGCTCGGGCAAGACGACGCTGATCAACTGCGTGTCCGGCTCCCTCCATCCCGACGACGGACGCATCGTCTTCGCGGGGAGGGACATCACGGCGCTGCCCGCCCACCAGCGAACCCGGCTCGGCATCGCGCGCAGCTTTCAGATCCCGAAGCCCTTCACGAGCATGACGGTGCAGGAGAACCTCGACATCCCGCTGGAGTACGCGGGCCACGCGCGCGCTCGGGACGCGGGCGCCGAGGCGGCGGAGATCCTCCGGGCGATCGGGCTCGACGCCAAGGCGCACTTGCGGCCGTCCGGGCTCACGCAGATCGAGATGCGGAAGCTCGAGCTGGCCCGCGCCATGGCGGCGCGCCCGAAGCTGCTGATCTCCGACGAGGCGATGGCCGGACTCTCCAGCGCCGAGGTGGACGACATCCTGGCCATCCTGTTCCGGCTGAACGGCGAGGGGATCACGATCATCATGATCGAGCACATCATGCGGGCCGTGATGCGCTTCTCCGAGCGCATCGTGGTGCTCGACGCCGGCGAGCGCATCGCCGAGGGCGCACCCGAGGAGATCGTGCGGAACCCGGCCGTGGAGAAGGCCTACCTTGGCGAGTAGGATCGTGGTCCGCGACGTCGACGCGGGCTATGGCGCCGTCCGCGTACTCCACGGCGTGTCGCTCGAGGTGCGCGAGGGCGAGACCGTCGCGCTCCTCGGGACCAACGGCAATGGCAAGAGCACGCTCATCAAGTGCCTCATGGGCATGGTGGCGCCGTCGGGTGGAGAGATCTTCCTCGAGGCGGACGGTGCGCGGATCGATCTCACGCGCAAGTCCACGGAAGAGATCGTGAGCCTGGGCATCGCCCTGGTGCCGGAAGGGCGGCGCCTTTTCCCCAAGCTGACCGTCGAGGAGAACCTGCTGCTCGGCGCCTACCGCGCTCAGGCCCGCGCCGCCATCGCGCGGAACCTCGCCTTCTGCTTCGAGGCGTTTCCGGTGCTCCGCGAACGCCGGCGGCAGCTCGCCGGGAGCATGAGCGGTGGCGAGCAGCAGATGCTCGCGGTGGCCCGCGCGCTCATGTCGTCGCCACGGATTCTCCTGGTCGACGAGCCGTCGGTGGGCCTGGCGCCGATCCTCGTGAGCCGCGTGATCGCCAAGATCAAGGAGCTGAAGGAGCAGTACCAGCTCACGGTCCTCATGGCCGAGCAGAACTTCAACCAGGCGACCAAGATCGCCGACCGCGGCTACATCATCGTCCACGGCCGGATCGAGTTCGAGGGCCGCAGCACGCGTGAGCTTCGGGAAAACGAGCTGGTGAAGAAGTACTACCTCGGCGTGTAGTCGCCCCCCTCAGTAGCCGCCGCCACCGCCGGCGCCCGAAAAGTCGCACTTGGCGCCCGTCCAGAAGCCGCCAGACCGCTTGCAGTCGTCGTCCGCAGAGAACTGGGTGTTCTGGGTATTCGGAGTACCGGCGCATCCCATCAAGAGCCCGGCCACGGTGAGCGCGCCGATGAGTGCTCGCAGATTACGCATGGTCCACCGCCCCTCCATCGTCGTCCGTCGGGTGACGGAGCTCACGCTGGTGTAGAACGGCCAGCCCACGGTCGAAGATCCCTCGACGCCTACTCCAGAATGACGCAGCGGGCGGGGTCCACGTTTACATAGACCGTCGCGCCCTCCTCGAAGACCTCGTGGCGTGGACGGCGCGCCGTGAGGAGACGGCCGTCCCACTCGAGGACGTACTCGAGCGCATCGCCGAGGAACGCGCGCTGGCGGATCCGGGCCGGCCACGAGTTGACCGCGCCCGGTCGCGGCGTCGGGCAAAGCTCCAGGTAGACGCTGCGAACCGCGACCGTGGCCGACGAGCCCAGTGGCCGTCCCGGGTCGGTACCGCAGACGACGTGCTTGCCCTCGGTCTCGATGGCGACGAGGCCGTCGCTCCGGCGTTCAGGCCTGACGACGCCCTCGATCAGGTTCGCCGCTCCCACGAAGTCGGCGACGAAGGCATTGCGGGGAGTGTCGTAGACCTCCGTGGCGGTGCCGACCTGCTCGATCCGGCCGGCGTTCATGACGATGATGCGGTCGGAGATCACGAGCGCTTCTTCCTGGTCGTGGGTGACGTAGACCGAGGTGAGGCCGATCTGGCGCTGGAGGGACTGGATCTCGAGCCGCATGGCGGCACGCAGGCGCGCGTCGAGGTTGGAGAGTGGCTCGTCGAGGAGCAGGACGGCCGGCGAGACCGCGAGGCACCTCGCGAGCGCCACGCGCTGCTGCTGACCGCCGCTCAGCTCGGCGGCGCTTCGCCCGGCGAGGCCGCCCAATCGGACCAGCTCGAGCGCGGCGCCCACGCGCTCTTTCACCTGAACCGCCGGAAGCCGGCGAAGCCTCAGTCCATAGGCGACGTTGTCGAAGACCGTCATGTGGGGCCAGATCGCGTACGACTGGAAGACCATGGGGAGTTGCCGCTGCTCGGCCGGCACGTTGATGGACTGACGGATCGAGAAGACCGGCCGGCCGTCGATACGGATCTCGCCCGAGACCGGCGTCTCGAGGCCGGCCAGCGCGCGGAGCGTGGTGGTCTTGCCGCAGCCGGACGGGCCGAGCAGGGTCATGTGCTCGCCGCGTCGAACGTCGAAGCTGATCCGATCGACCGCGGTGACGGCGCCGTAGCGGACGACGAGGTCTTCGACCTCGATGTGGCGATCGCCGGTGGGGCGGGCAGGCGACCCCACGGCTAGCCGAAGCGCATGCGCACGGTGACCACCTGCCCGGTCATGAACTCGCCGCCGGGGCCGGCCAGGAAGACAACGAGGCGCGCGATGTTCTCCGGCGTGCTGAAACGCCCGAGCGGATCCTGCCGGGCCCGGCTCTGCCACTCGGCGTCGCTGAGCGTGCCGCGGGCCATCGGGGTGTCCGTGGTGCCGGGATTGATCGCGTTCACGGTGACGCCGGACGGCCCGAGCTCCAGCGCCAGCGACTTGGTGAGCGAGATCACGGCGCCTTTCGAGGCCGCATAGTGGGCGCCATTGACCATGCCGAAGGTCGCCCGGTCCGACGCCATATTAATGATGCGGCCGTAGCCGCGTTGGGCCATGTGACGGCCGACGGCCCGGCAGCAGTAGAACGTGCCGTGCAGGTTGACGCCCAGCACCCGGTGCCACTCGGCGTCCGTCATGTCGACGACCGACCGTCGCAGGCTGATCCCCGCGCTGTTGAACAGGACATGGATCTGGCCGAACGCGTCGAGGGCTGTCGCCACGAGCTTCTCGACGGCCGCGGTATCCGAGACGTCCGTCGCGACCGCGAGCGCCTCGCCGCCCTTCGCCTTGATCTCGTCGCGGACGGTTGCCGCGGCGTCGGCGCGGACGTCGGCGACGACCACGCGCGCGTTCTCGCCGGCGAGAGCCAGGGCTGCGGCGCGGCCGATCCCGCTGCCGGCACCCGTGACGACCGCGATCTGACCGGCCAGCGGAGACGTCATCAGGCTCCGCTCCCGCCGACGCGCCCGAGGAGGCGGCCACCGAGCGCCCAGGTGCCGGCCGCGATCACGACCCCGTTCAGCACGAGCAGGATGGTCGAGAGCGCGGCGACCCCTTCCCACGACGGAAGCTGGTAGAGGTCGAAGATGGCGGTCGCGATGACAGTCGTCGGCGCCGTGAAGAGCAGGATCGAGCTGCTCAGCTCCTTGATCGCCGGGATGAAGACCAGGATCCATCCTCCCAGGAGCCCGGCCTTGATCATCGGCACCGTAATGTCGCGCAGCGCGCGCACGCGCGAGGCGCCGAGCACGTTGGCCGCGTGCTCGAGCTCGGGATACACGCTCTGGACGGCGGCGTGGCAGCTCATGAAGGCGAAAGGCAGGAACTTGGTCAGGTACGCGAGCATGAGGATCCAGAGCGTGCCGTAGAGCACGAGGGGCGGCTGGCTGTAGGCGCCGAAGAGGCCGACCGCGAAGACCATGCCGGGAATCACCAGCGGCGCCATGGCCAGGAACGAGAGCCAGGCGGCGTGCCGGACGATGCGCCGCTCCGTCAGGTACGCGACGACCACCGCGATCACGACGCCGATGCTGGCCGCGATCACGGCCGTCACGAGACTGTTCCAGATCGATCGGCTCCCCGAGGTGAACTCGAGCAGTACGAAGCGATAGTGATCGAGGGAGAAGCTCGGCGCGGACAGCGCCCGCACCCACACCGGGCTGACCGATGCCCAGACGATGACGGCGTAGGGCAGGACGAGCGTGAACAGCAGCACGAGGCCGGAGAGGCCGAGGGCCACGAAGCGCAGCGGCCCGAGGTCGATCGGGCGGCGGCGCCCGCCCTTGCCCCGGTTGGTCGCGAAGCTCCGGTGAGCCAGGAGCCGGCGCTGGATCACGAGCAGCACCGCTGTGACCAGCAGGAGCGGGAGCGAGATGGCCGCGGCCACGCCGATCTTGGGCGGCCACTCGAACAGCGAGAAGAGCTGCGTGGTCAGCACGTAGATGCGCGCCGGCACCCCGATCATCGCCGGCACCCCGTACAGGATGATGGTCTCGAGGAACATGAGAATGAGGCTCGCCACGATGGCCGGCAACGCCAGCGGCAGCGTGATCGTCCACGTCACCCGCACCGTGCCCGCGCCGAGGACGCGCGCGGCTTCCTCGACGTCGCCGCTCATCATCTCGAGCGTGTTGTAGACGAGGATGAAGGCGAGCGGGAACGTGCTGGCCACGGAGACGAGGACCAGGCCAGTCATCGTGTAGACGTCGAGGAGTCCACGGGACGCGCCGGTCAGCGTCATCCAGAGCTTGTTGAGCAATCCGGCGTTGGGCCCGGCCAGGAGGATCCAGGCCACGGCGAGGACGAAGCCGGGCGTCACGAACGCTCCGAGCACCCCCGCCCGGACGAGGCCGCCGAGCGGCATGTTCGTCCGGCTGACCGCCCAGGCCATCGGGGCCCCGAGCACGAGCCCGATGAGGCTCGCCGCAATGCCGAAGACCAGCGAGTTCACGGTGGCCGCGCGGAACGACGTCTGCTTGCCGATCGCAACGTAGTTGGCGAGCGACGGGCCGGTCTCGGTCTGGAAGCTCTTGACCACCAGCGAGCCGAGAGGAAGCAGGACGAGGACGACCAGCGCGGCGGTGACGCTGGCCCACAGCACTCGCGACGTCATCCGCCGAACAGCTCCGAGAATCTCTCCCTCAGCTCGGGCAGCATCCGGCCCACGTCGGCGGGGTCGGCCACGAGCAGCTTCAGCGTGGCGGGATGAGGATACTTGCTCGGGTACTTGATCTTCGGATCGTTGACCGCCGACATCAGCCCGGAGTCGACGTACACCTGCTGTCCCTCGGGGGACAGACACCAGTCCACGAGCAGCCTCGCCGCATTCGGGTGGGGCGCTTTCTTCAAGATTCCCATCCCACCGATCTGGGCGATCACGCCGTCCTCGGGAAAGACCGTCTCCACGGGGAGGCTCCGGCTCTGGGCCGGCACGGTGATCTGGTGATCGCACAGGAGGATCACGCGCTCGCCGCTCGCCACCAGGTTCGACTGGTCGCACGACTGGTGCGTCATGATGTTGTTCTTCTGCAGGCCCTTGAAGTAGTCCCAGCCGTAGAGCTTGACGAGCCAGTAGTCGAGGAGCAGCGACGTCCCGCTCGCCTTGACGTGCCCCTGGACGAGCTTGTCCTTGAACTTCGGATCGGTCAGCTCCTTCCACGATTTCGGCGGGTCCTTCACGAGCTGAGGGTTGTAGTTGATGGCGCCCAGCCCGATCTGCGAGGCGTGCCAGTAGTGCTCGGGGTCGTAGTAGGCCGGGTTGGTGAACTTGGCGATGCTCGACGGCGTGAAAGGCTGGAGCATGCCCTTCTTCTTCATGGCGACGAAGTGGTCGGTCACCGACGTGTCGATGACGTCGGCGGCGTTGATGCCGGCGTCGAACTCCTGCACCGCGCGGTTGAAGACGAGGGTCGAGGCGAGCCGCACGATGTTGACCTTGATGCCGAGCGCCTCACCGGCCTTCTTCGCGATCGTGTTGGCGGTGACGGTCGTCCGGGCCGTGTAGTACGTCACCTGGCCCTCGCGGCGGGCCGCCGCCCGCTCCTCGGCGGTGACGCCGGGCGCGGGCTGCGCGTGGGCGAGGGTCGACGCCAGCACGCCGCCGCCGATCAGCCACGCGATGACGAGCCGCGCGCTCACAGCGACGCCACGGCGGGAATCACCTTGGCGCCCATCAGCTCGATCGAGCGCATCGTCGTCGGATGATCCATCTTGGACTCCTGCGCTTCGAGGAGCAGGTGGCCGATGCCGAGCTCGCGCTGCACGAGGGCGAAGCGGTCGGCGACCTCGTCGGGCGTGCCGGCGATGATGAAGTGGCCGGCGACCAGCTCCTCGTAGCTCATCGACCCGAGCGAGCGTGGGCGCGCCTTCAGCGCGAACTGCGAGCCCGCGCGCGAGCGCATGCCCACCGGCGAGAAGAACTCCACCGGCCCGCGCAGCGTCGCTCCCATGCGCCAGACGAAGTGACGCCCGGCCTCGAGTGCCTTCGTCTTCGTGTCGGCGGTGACGGCGCAGATCAGGAAGCCGAGCTTGTCGGGCGTCACCTCGCGGCCCACCTCGGCGGCGCCCTGCCGGTAATAGTCGAAGAGCTCGCGGGCGATGTCGAAGGGCACCAGGAAGGGCACGAAGGTGTAACCGCGCCGGCCGGCCCAGATCGCCGTCTCCGGGCTGGCCGTGCCGGGAATCCAGATCGGCGGATGCGGTTTCTGGAGCGGCAGGCACCACGGGTTCACGTGACGGAAGTGATAGTGCCGACCCTCCCAGCGGAACGGCCCCGGCTCCGTCCAGCACTTGAGGATCAGGTCGTGGCACTCCTCGAAGCGTTCACGGTTGTGCATGGGGTTCACGTTGGACCACCACTGCTCGACCCCGACGCCGCGCACGAAGCCCGAGAGCACGCGGCCGCCCGAGATCAGGTCGGACATCGCGATCTGCTCGGCGAGCCGGACCGGGTTCTCCTCGATCGGGAGGATGTTCCCGAGCAGGAGGATCTTGGCCCGTCGCGTGGTCCGGGCCAGGATCGCGGCCGACATGTTGACCCCGACGTTCACGCACGACGGCGTCGAGTGGTGCTCGTTGACCATGAGGCCGTCGAAGCCGACCTGGTCGGCGAACTCGTACTCGGTGAGGTAGCGCTGATAGTTCGCGTGCGCCTTCTCGCGGTCGAAGAACCGGTTCGGGAACTCGAGCCTGAGCGAGGGGTACTTCTCTCCCTCGGCGTCGGGATACTCGTGGTGCGGCATCTCGCTGAAGTAGTAGAGCTTCATCGCCGCACGTCTCCTCCCAGGAAGTCGAGCACGTGGCGCGCGAACTCGTCGGGCTGCTCGATCGGCGGCAGGTGGCCGCACTTGTCGAGCACGGTGAGGGTCGCCCGGGCCAGGAGTCGGCGGTACTGTTCGCCGCACTCGACGGGCACGATGCGGTCCTCACGTCCCCAGAGGATCAGTGCCGGGTTGGTGACCCGCGGCAGGAAGCTCGCGAGCCGGGGGTTGTGCATGTAGGGCTTCCAGGTGAGCCGCGCGGTCATCTCGCGGTTGCGCACGGCGATCTCCTGCTGGGCCGGGGACAGCGGCGCTCCGAACAGTGCGTCCCACTCCGGAACGGTCTTCGGGTCGTGCACCGTCATCGGCAGGAGCTGCGGCGGCGGATAGTAGAAGACATCGAGGATCTCGCCGGTCTCCGGCTTCAGGCCGGCCGGAGCGACGAGGATCAGGCGATCGATCGAGCCCGGGCTCATCGTCGCCATCTCGGCCGCCGTCCATCCGCCGATCGAGTGGCCGAGGACGTGCGGCCGCACGAGCCCGGCAACGTCCATGAACCAGAGATAGAAGCGGGCGAGGTCGTCGATGCCGTCCATCCACTCGGCGTCCCCCGACAGCCCGAAGCCCGGGTGGGTGGGCGCCCACACGGTGAATCGCTGGGCGACGCGCTCCGCCCACCGGGTGAAGCCGCGGTTTCCCCCGGCGCCGTGCAGGACGAGCAGCGGAGCGCCATCACCGCCGATCCACGTGTGCACGTCGATGCCGCCGACCCGAATCCTCTCCTCGCGTGGTTTCATGGGCCGCATTATGCTCCAGGCACGCCGACACGTGGAGGACGCCCCATGGAGAGGACCCCGCTCGCTGTCACGCTCGGAGACTTCGTCGCCGCGCTCACCTTCCAGGCGCTGCCACCCACCGTCGTCGACAAGGCGAAGGCCCTGGTGAACCACGCGCTCACCGTCGGCCTGGCCGGCGCCGCATCGAGCCGATCGATGGCGGCCCGGCGCGCGGTGATCGAGCAGGAGAGTCTGGGCGCGCGACGGACGGGACGCGGCCAGGGCGCGACGGTGTGGGTGGACGGCACGCGCGCGACGCGGGCTGGCGCCGCGTTCGCGAACGCAGTGACCGTGGCGGTGAACAACCAGTGCGACTCGTACCACATGCTGACGCATCCGGGCGTGCTCATCGTTCCCGCCGGCCTGGCGACGGCCGAGGGCGAAGGCAGCACCGGTCAGGAGCTCCTGACCGCGCTCGCCGCCGGCTACGAAGTGCAGTGCCGCTGCGCGCGCGATTTCATTCCGTCGACACCGGCCCACGGCTTTCGCGCGAGTCCGGTCTTCGGCATCCTCGGCGCCGCCGCGACGACCGCGAAGCTCATGAAGCTCGACGCTCGCGGGATCACGAACGCGATCGCGCTCGCCGCCAGCTTCGCCGGGAGCCTCATCGAAGGGCAGCGCACCGGCACGCGCGACGCGGACTTCGCCGAGGCCCAGGCGACTCGCAATGCGATGTGGGCCGCCAGCCTCGCCGCTCAGGGCTTCGCCGGGGCTCCCACCGCGCTCGAAGGCGAAGGCGGCTTCTACTATGCGTTCACCGGCAGCCACACCGGGGAGCTGACGTACGCCTTCACGGGGCCGCTCAAGGCCGACCTCGACGACGTCGTCGCCGACCTCGGACGGCGCTGGGAAGTCCTCGACGTGAAGTTCAAGATCTATCCGACCCCGGGCTTCAATCAGCCGGTGGTGTGGCTGGCCAGCGAGATGGTGGCCAAGCACCGGCTCGACGCCGACCTGATCGAGCACGCCACGCTGGAGATGAATTATCTCGAGACCCTCTACCCGTCGCCGAAGTTCCCGCGGCGGCCGGCTCCGGACGGCAGCGGCTTCGGCCGCACCGACTACATGCTGGCGTACACGCTGATCACCGGCGACTATCCGGTGCTGGAACGGAACGTGGAGGATCCTCGCGACGCCGGCGCCTCGACCAGCGCGGGCATCGCCGCCCGCGTGGCTGCGCTCCAGAAGCGGATCGAGATCGTGGGCGCCGTCGGGCGGGAGTGCTTCGCGCCGCGGCTGTCGATCGTCCTGCGCGACGGCCGTCGCCTCGTCGGGGAGTACCACGGCCGCGAGCTGATGTGGGACTTCGCCAGGGACGCGCACGAGCTGCGACGGTTCGTGCCCGGCCTCCCGATCGCGTCGCACCAGTACGATCGCCTGGTGGCGGCGATCTCGGGCCTCGACAAGGCGACGTCGGTGGACGAGATCATCCGGTTGACGCTGCCCGATGCGTGAATCATCGCGCCGACGCGTCTCGGCAGCGGCTCACGCTGGCGCTCGCCGCTCGGTTGACGAGGATCGTAGATCTTTCTAGGCTCCCCGGTACGAGGAGGGAGCCATGAAGACTTCACGAATGATCGCGGTCGCTCTCGTCATCGCGGTGCTTCTCGGCACGACCGCCTCGGCGGCGTTCGCCCAGGCCACGACACCGATCGGGCCTCAGTGGTGGCCCTCGCGCTGGGGTCCCGGCGACGAGGCCGGCGCCTCGAACTTGATGACGCCGGAAAAAGTCCTCGAGGCGGTGAAGCTGATCACGGCGGGGAAGGTCTACCGCCTCGGTCGCGTCTACGAGCCCGGCATGCCGATGCGCGGCTTGCGCAACTACAAGCTCGTCATTCCGTCCTTTCCAACCGCCGGCCCCTTCGCGAAGAATCGCCTGATCTTCAACGAGGAGTTCGTCACGGGCGAGATCGGCCAGGTCGGGACCCAGTTCGATGGCCTGGGCCACATCGGCGTCCTCGTCGGCGCCGACGGTGACCTGAACGGGATGCGGTTCTACAACGGCTTCACCGGCGCCGACCTGGTCTCGGCCTCGGGGCTCAAGAAGCTCGGTGTCGAGAAGGTCAAGCCGTTCTTCACGCGGGGTATCCTGCTCGACATGGCCGGCTACAAGGGCCGGATGCTGAACCACGGCGAGGAGATCACGGTGGCGGACGTCCGCGCGACGATGGCCAAGCAGGGCATCGCCGACATCCGACCCGGCGACGTCGTGCTCTTCCACACGGGGTGGGGGAGCCTCTGGATGAAGGACAACGCGAAGTTCGACGCCGGCGAGCCGGGCATCGGCCTCGAGGTCGCGCGATGGCTGGCCGATCGCCAGATCGTCTGCGTCGGCTCCGACACATGGGCGACGGAGGTCCAGCCCAATCCGGATCCCAACCTTCGCGGTCCCGTCCACCAGGAGCTGCTGACGCGGAACGGCATCTTCAATCACGAGAACCTCGACCTGAGCGAGCTGGCGCGTGATCGCGTCTGGGAGTTCGCCTACGTCTTCGTCCCCGTTCCGCTCAAGGGCGCGACCGGCTCGCCGGGCAGTCCGATCGCGATCCGGTGACGGTGGCGCGCCTTGACAGCGTCGGAACGCGTCGCCGAGAATCGCGCGCACCTCTCACCAATCGGACGAGGATTCGATAGGAGGACGACGATGAGCCGCATGGATCGGCGGACATTCCTCGAGCTGGCCGGGATCGCGGGCGCTTCGACCCTCCTCGCCGAGGCGCTGCCGAGCGTGGCCCGCGCCGACAAGCCGATCAATTTTTCCGGCTGGGTCTTCAAGCCCGACACCGTGAAGGACTACGTGAGCTTCTACAACCAGAAGTTCACCGGCCAGGTGACGTACGAGGCGATCCCGTGGGCGCAGTACCACCCGACCATGGAGACGCGGGCGTTCGCCGGCGAGATCGTGGACGTGATGTACTGCAACCACAACAACCGCGAGCGCTGGTTCGAGAGCGGCCTGATCCGTGCGGTGGACGATCTCCCCGGC
This sequence comes from Candidatus Rokuibacteriota bacterium, assembly GCA_003220615.1. GTDB lineage: Bacteria > Methylomirabilota > Methylomirabilia > Rokubacteriales > CSP1-6 > 40CM-68-15. Next base: position 45,534 of record QHTB01000159.1, on the reverse strand, counting down.
GTGGACGAGCTCAAGCGCAAGATGAGCCCGGCCAACCTCGACAGCCTCAAGAGCAAGGACGGCTCGAAGCTCCTCGGGCTGCCGTACTTCACCAGCCTGTTCGTCCTCATGTACAACGAGCCGATGCTGGCCCAGGCGGGGATCAAGGCGCCGGCCAAGAGCTGGGACGAGCTGATCGACCAGTGCCTCAAGCTCAAAAAGGACAAGGTCAGCGACACGCCGTTCCTGCCGAACTGGAACGCGAGCCCGTCCGGAACCATGCCGCAGCTCATGACGGACTGCTTCTCGGAGGGCGCTCAGGTCTTCGACGCCAAGAACCAGCTCATCGTCGATCAGGAGCCCGGCGCCGCGCGCGCGCTGGAGCGCTGGCAGAAGGTCTACAAGGCCGACCTCGTCAATCCCGAGGTCCTGACCAAGACGTCGTCGACGGACACGCATCGCCTCATGTGGACCGGGCGCTATGCCTACCACACGAACCACTCGTACTACCTGAAGACGATCGCGGGTGAGCCGGAGAACTCGAAGCTCGCGCCCAAGAAGGCCCGGATGACGATGTACCCGGGGACGGGACAGACGTACATGTGGACCGATTCGTACGTGGTGAACGCGAAGACGAAAGTCCTCGACGACGCCTGGAAGTTCACGAAGTTCCTCGGGGGCAACCTCAACGGCGACTGGTACGTGCAACGGCAGTGGTGCCTCATCTCCGGCCTCGACAATCCATACCCGGAGATGTACGACCACGCCGAGATCATCAAGTCCTACGATCGCTGGATCGACCTCGCGCTGCTTAGGAAGCAGTACGAGAAGGGCAAGGTCATCGCGGCGTACAAGGAGCCCTGGTACGGCGAGTACGACACGCGGGCGGTCCCGATCGTCCACGACATGATCCGCGGCAACACGACCGTCGCCAAGGGCTTGAAGGACCTGGTCAAGCTACAGAAGTCGCTCGCGTAGGCGGCCACGTGGTACCCGCGGCCGCTCCGAGGTCGGCGCGGCTCTCCGAGGCCGCCTTCGCCTGGGGCCTCGTCCTGCCGGCGGTGGCGGCGGTGGTCGTCGTCGTGTTCCTGCCGCTGCTCTACTCGTTCTGGATGAGCCTGGCCGACGTCAATCTGTTGCGGACGTCGGGACCGGCGCTCGAGCTGTTTGGCGTCCGCGTGCCACTGTTCCGGTTCGTCGGCGTTCAGAACTACGTCCGCGTGTTCTCGGATCCGCTCTACTGGAGCTCCCTCTGGCGCACGGCCTACTTCGTCGCCGCGTTCGTCGCGGAAACCGCGCTGGTCGGGCTCGCGATGGCGCTGGTGCTCCAGGAGCGCTTCGCGGGGCGGCCGGTGATGCGGAGCCTGCTGCTCATCCCGTGGTCGCTCTCGCGCGTGGTCGTCGGCCTCCTCTGGCTGGGCATCCTCGATTTCGAGTTCGGCGCCCTCAACGGGCTCCTCGACAACCTCGGCGTAATCGACGGCCACATCGCGTTCTTCAAGAACGGGTTCAGCGCCTTGAACGTGCTCGTCTCCGTGTACATGTGGAACCAGGCGCCCTTCGCCACGTTGCTGTTCCTGGCCGCGATGCAGTCGATTCCTGGCGAGCTCTACATGGCCGCGGAGGTCGACGGCGCGGGATACTGGAACCGGCTCCGTTACGTCACGCTGCCCGCCATCCGGCCCATCGTGTTCCTGGTGCTCGTGCTGGCTACCGTGAACGGCTTCCTCATGCTCGACCTCATCTACATCCTCACCATGGGCGGGCCGGGGAACGACACCACGACGATCTCGTGGCTCGGCTTCCAGACGGCGTTCAACTTCTTCAAGTTCGGCCCCGGCACGGCGATCCTCTACACGCTGACGGCGCTGTGCCTTCTGCTCACGCTCGTGTACCACCGCTTGATCCTCGCCCGTTTCGAGCCCGAGTCATGAGCTCCGTCCGCGGGGTCCGCGAGGTCCCAGGGACGGCCCGGCCCGAGGCGCCGGCCACGGATCGCGATCACGTCGCGCCACGCTCGCGGTCAGGAGCGCGCCGGGCGGGGAGCCGCGTCCTCGTCTACGGCCTCGTGCTCGTCGTCGCCGCGTGGCTGGTGGCGCCGTTCGCCTGGCTCTTCGTCACCAGCATCTCGTACCAGAAGCACCTGCTGGCCCGCCCGCTGTCGTTCATCCCGCCCGAGGTCACGCTCGACAACTACAGGATGATCCTGGGACTGGTTCGCTTTCACGCCGAGGGACAGGCCGCCAAGATCCTGCCGTCGATGCTCAACACGCTGATCGTCTCTCTGGTCGTCACGGTGCTGAACCTGGTCGTGGGGACCACGGCCGGGTACGCCTACGCCCGCTTCCGCTTCCCGCTGAAGCACGTCTCGCTGTACGCGCTGCTCTTCACTCGCATGCTGCCGACCGTGGTCCTGGTTCCCGCGTTCTTCCTGCTGTTCCGGACGCTCGGGCTCCAGAACACGCTCACCGGCCTCGTCGTCGCCTACTGCTCGTTCACGCTGCCGTTCACGATCTGGATCATGAAGGCGTATTTCGAGACCGTGCCCTCGGATCTCGACAAGAGCGCGCTCGTCGACGGCTGTAACCGGCTCCAGGCGTACTACCGCGTGGTGCTCCCGGTCTCGGGGCCGGGCCTGGTCGCGGGGGGCGCGTTCACGTTCATGCTCTGCTGGAACGAGTTCGTTGTCCCCCAGGTGCTCAACACGAAGCCGGGCACGACGACCCTGCCGCCGGTGATTGCCGGCATGAATGGGCAGATCAACATCGACTACTCGGTGATCGCCGCGTCGGGCTTCCTCGCGGCCGTGCCCGCGGTGCTGCTGGTCCTGATCTTCCAGAAATACATGGTCCAGGGACTGACCGCGGGCTCGGTGAAAGGATAGGCCATGCTCGTCCTGCTGCTCGTCGTGACGCTGACGCTCGGGGCCATTCACGAGGTCTTCGCCCAATCCACGCCGACCGGCGAGGCGGTGATGGCGTGGCCGGTCACCATCGCCCCGAGCTGGTTCGACCCGGCGACCTTGCCGCCCCAGATCACGCCCTTCGGGATCCTGTTCGCGCTCCACGATGCGATGGTGCGCCCGCTGCCTGGGCAGAAGATGGGCCTCGGCCTGGCGGAAGCGTGGACGGAGAGCCCGGACGGGCTCACCTACGAGTTCAAGCTGCGCCGCGGGCTCAAGTTCCACAACAGTGACGCCGTCACCGCCGAGGACGTGAAGTTCAGCTTCGAGCGCTACAAGGGCGCGGGCGCTCGGGAGCTCAGCACGCGCGTCCGCCAGGTGGAGATCGTCGATCCGTTGACGGTGCGCTTCGTGTTGAAAGAGCCGTGGCCCGACTTCATGACGTTCTATGGAACCACGGCCACGGCCGCCGGGATCGTCGTGCCCAAGAAATATCTGACCCAGGTCGGAGACGACGGATTCAGGAAGCAGCCGATCGGCGCCGGCCCGTACAGGTTCGTGAGCCACACGCCGGGGGTGGAAGTCGTGCTCGAGGCGAACGCGGGATACTGGCGGCGAGTGCCGACCGTCAAGCGGCTGGTCATGAAGAGCGTCCCCGAAGGCACCACCCGCGTCGCGATGCTCAAGAAGGGCGAGGCCGACATGGCCTTTCTCCTCGACGGCCCCGACGCCGAGACGGTGACGCGCGACAGCCGCCTCACGCTCGCCGCCACGCGGCACGCGTCCGCGATGTGGATCGAGTTCGCCGAGCAGTGGGACCCCAGATCACCGTGGCACGACCGGCGCGTGCGGCTCGCCGTCAATCACGCGCTCGACAGGAAGGCGATCAGCGAGACCGCCTGCCTTGGCTACTGTCCGGCCGCCGGCGTCATCGTGCCCCCGATCATGGACTTTGCCCTCCAGGTCGAGCCTCCGCTCTACAACCCCCAGAAAGCGAAGCAGCTCCTGGCCGAGGCCGGGTACCCGAAGGGGTTCGACGCGGGTGACTTCACGCCGCTGCCCGGGTTCTGGACCACCGGCGAGGCCGCCGTGAACTTCCTCAACGCCGTCGGCATCCGCACGAAGCTGCGGCCGATGGAGCGCGCGGCCTTCTACGCCGCCTGGCAGGAGAAGAAGCTGCGCGGCCTGTTCCTCACCGCGGCGGGAAACTCGGGGAACGCGGCCACCCGCCTCGAGGCGTTCGTCTACTCGAAGGGCAGCTACGCGTACGGCGGGTATCCCGACATCGACGAGCTGTTCCAGCAGCAGGCCCGCGAGCGCGATCCCGCGAAGCGCGAAGCCGTGCTCCATAGAATCCAGCAGCTCACCGTCGAGCGCGTCATGTTCGCGCCGATCTGGAACACGCGCGTGCTGATCGGCGTCGGGCCGCGAGTGCTCGATCACACGATCAACCTGGTGCCGATGTCGATCTTCCCGTCCTACGAGGACATGCGACTCAAGAGTCCGTAGGACGGCGAGGACAGGAGGAGCTCATGAGGGCCGGTCTGCGCGCGTACGATGCCGACACCCACGTCAATCCGTGTGCGGAGATCCTTGACCGGTACGTCGATCCTGACTTTCGGCGGCGCCTGCCCGAGCTGGCGCCCTACCGGACCATCACGGGTCAGATCGGCGGTACACCCGACACCCATCAATACCGCGTCGATACGAAGTCCTACCGCCGTGTGCTCGGGGAAGCCCGTGCGCACGAAACCTTCACGGGTCGAGGCACGAACTGGCGAGGCACGAAGCAGCCGAGGGTCGGGGTCCAGGACGACCGCGCCGAGAATCGCGTCAAGGACATGGACGACGAGGGCACGGACGTTCATTTCCTGGTCGCGACGTCGTGGGTCAGTGTCGTCGGTCTTCCCGATGTCGAGCTGGAGGTCGGACTGATTCGCGCCTATCACCGCCACGCTGCGGACTTCTGCGGCCAGTTCCCGACGCGCCTCAAGACGATGATCGTCGCCTCGACGCGCGCGGTCGACGAAGCCGTCCGCGAAATCCGCCGGTGGGGAACGTCCAACTGGGCGGTGGCGGTCCTGCCGTTGCTCGCGAAAGACGTCCCCGTGGATCACCCCGACCTGGAGCCCATCTGGCAGGCGGCCCAGGAGCACGACTTGCCGGTCGTGCATCACAGCCTCACGTGGAACCCGCCCTACTTCCCCGGCTACCAGGATTTGTGGGACAACATCTTTCTCGGCCGTCTCGCCTCGCATCCGTGGGGCGGGATGCGCTTCATGGCGGCCTTCATCGGGGCCGGGATCATGGATCGCTATCCCAGCTTGCGAATGGGCATCCTGGAATGCGGATTCGGTTGGCTTCCGTTCTGGGCCAAGCGCATGGACGAGCAAGCGATCTACGTCGGCGGCGTGGCGCCGCTCAAGCACGCGCCGAGCGAGTACATGACCAGCGGGCGGTTCTTCTGCAGCATCGAGCGGCACGAGGGCGAAGAGATGTTCAACTACGTGACCAGCGTGCTCGGTGACGACGTCCTGATGTACGCCTCGGATTATCCCCACTCGGAATGTCAGTTCCCGAACTCCGTGGACAACATCGTGAAGTGGTCGAATGTAACGCCGGAGACGAAGCGCAAGCTGCTCTGGGACAACGCGAACCGTCTGTACAAGCAGACCTGACGGAGTCTCGCCGGCGCGTCGGCGATCCACGAGTATGCGACGAGATGTGAACGTGCTCCTCGCGTTCGGGCTGTTGGCGCTGGCGTCGGTGGCGCCGCTCCACGCCGCGCCGGAAGGCACGATGACGTGGGGCGTGCACGTCAGCCTCGCCACGCGGTGGCTGGATCCCGGGGAGACCGAAGGGGTCATCATTCCGTTCATGCTGCTCTACGCGCTCCACGACGCTCTGGTCAAACCCATGCCGGCCGGTCTCCACACACCGAGCCTGGCCGAGTCGTGGACGATGTCGAAGGACGGCCTCACGTACGAGTTCGTCCTCCGCAAGGGGGCGAGGTTTCACAACGGAGACGCCGTGACCGGCGAGGACGTCAAGTTCTCGTTCGATCGCTACCGCGGCGCGGCCGCGACACTGCTGAAGGAGAAAGTCCGCGAGGTGCAGGTGGTCGACCCGGGCCGAGTGCGCTTTCACCTCAACGAGCCCTGGCCCGACTTCATGACGTTCTACGGGACGACCGCGTCGGGCGCCGGGTGGATCGTCCCCAAGAAGTACGTCGCCCAGGTCGGCGACGAGGGTTTCAAGAAGGCTCCGATCGGCGCCGGGCCCTACCGCGTCGTCTCGTTCGTCCCCGGAGTGGAGCTGATCGCCGAGGCCTTCGAGGGGTACTGGCGAAAGACGCCGAGCGTGAAACGGCTCGTGTTCAAGGTGATGCCCGATGACACGACACGCGCCGCCGCCCTCAAGAAAGGCGAGGTCGACGTCGTCTTTCAGCTGACCGGGCCCATCGCGCAGGAGATCCGACGCACGCCGAGCTTGAGAATCGTGTCGGCGCGGACCTTCGGCGTCATCTGGCTGGACTTCCCGGACCAGTGGGATCCGAAATCACCGTGGCACGACAAGCGCGTCCGTCACGCCGCCAGCCTCGCGATCGATCGCGAGGCCGTGAACCAGGCCGAGTCCCTCGGGCTCTCCCGTCCGACCGGCTCGATCATTCCCCGGAGCTTCGAGTTCGCGCTCCCGCTCGATCCTCCGGCCTACGATCCAGGCAAGGCCAAACACCTCCTGGCCGAGGCCGGCTTCCCGAGTGGATTCGACGCCGGCGACTTCTATCCGTACCCTCCGCTGAACTCGATGGGCGAGGCGCTCGCCGGTTACCTCGGAGCCGTCGGCATTCGCACGCGTATCCGGACGCTGGAGCGGGCGGCTCTGTTCACGGCGTGGCGCGAGCAGAAGCTCAAGGGCGTGATCATGGGGCTCAACGGAGCCGGGGGAAACGCGGCGACCCGTCTCGAGGCCTTCGTGACTCGCGGCGGGATCTTCGCCTCTGGCGTGCTTCCCGAGATCGAAGAGCTGTTTCGTCGCCAGGCGCGGGAAATCGATCGGACGAAGCGTGAGGCGCTCTTGCATCAGATCCAGCGCATCGTGTACGCGCGCGCGATGTACGCGCCCGTGTTCGAGCTCGGCCCCATGGCCGGGGTCGGTCCGCGCGTCGATCAGGCCGGCGTCGGCCTGATTTCGGGTTACCCCTACTCCGCGCCGTACGAGGACGTGAAGCTCAAGAAGTCCTGACGGTCGAGCGGCCTCATCGCCTGCCGAACGGAATCGCCGGATAGACGAAGCTCGCCGTGGCCACGTCGCGCGGCCAGATCAGCTCCGGCTTGCCGGCGATCCACTGGCCGCCACGACCGGCGCCGTCGAGAGCAACAGCAGCAGCGCGACGGCGATGTCTCGAATGCTCATTGGATCCCTCCTCGGCAGCGCGATTATGAACGAGGACACGCGCTTGACAGAAGCGTGCGCGGCCTCCTACGCTGAGCCCGCCCCGGGGAGGCTTCCATGGCGAAGCTGCTCTCAGCGTCTGCGCTCGCCCAGTATCATCGCGACGGGTTCTACGTTCCGATCCGCGTGTTGTCGCGGGAGGAGGCGGCCGGCTGCCGCCGCCGCCTCGAGACGTACGAAGCCGAGCGCGGCGGCGCCATCGGCGGCGAGCTTCGCCACAAGACCCATCTGCTCTTCACGTGGCTCGATCGGTTGGTGCGGCATCCGCGCATCCTCGACGCGGTCGAGGACGTCCTCGGCCCGAACCTCCTGTGCTGGAGCTCGAGCTTCTTCATCAAGGAGGCGAACGATGCGGCGTACGTCTCCTGGCACCAGGACGCGACCTACTGGGGCCTGAGCCAGCCCGACGTCGTCACGGCGTGGCTGGCGTTCACCGATGCCACGGTCGAGAACGGCGCGATGCGCATGGTGCCGGGCAGCCACGTCGCGCAGGTGGCGCACCGGGACACCTTCGCTCCGACCAATCTGCTCTCGCGCGGCCAGGAGATCGCGGTCGAGGTGGACGAGGCGAAGGCCGTCGACATCCTGCTCGAGGCCGGGAGCATGTCGCTCCACCACGTGCTCATGTTCCACAGCTCGCCACCGAATCGCTCGGCCGATCGCCGCATCGGCTACGCCATCCGCTACATCCCGACGTACGTGCGCCAGGTCGCCGGTGACGGCGACAGCGCGCTCCTGGTGCGTGGCGTCGACGAGTACCACCACTTCGAGCCCGAGGAGCCGCCCGTGACGGACCTGGCGCCGGACGCCGTGGCGCGGCACGCGGAGATCATGAAGCGTCAGGCCGAGATCCTCTACCGCGGCACCGGGATCGACCGCTTCACGAAGTGATCGATCCGTGAGCCCTGCCGTCGACGCGCGGTGAGCCCCGTAACCTTCCGGGCCGCCGTGCTCCACGAGGTCGGCCAGCCCCTCGTCGTGGAGCGGCTGACGCTGAAGCCGCTCGGGCCTCACGACGTGCTGGTACAGATCCGGGCCAGCGGCCTCTGCCACACCGACCTCGAGGTGATCCAGGGCCAGCTCTTCTATCCGCGGCCGATCGTGCTCGGCCACGAGGGCGCCGGCGTGGTGGAGGCGGTAGGCGCCGGCGTGACGCTGGTGCGACCCGGCGATCACGTCGTCTGCTCGTGGAATCCGAGCTGCGGGCACTGCTTCTACTGCGACCGCGATCAACCGATCCTCTGTGAAGTGTTCACGCGCACCCAGCCCCGGGGCCAGCTTCTCGACGGCGCATCACGCCTGGAGCTGGACGGGCGTCCGGTGCATCACTTCTCCGCCGTGTCTTCACACGCCGAGTTCTGCGTCGTGCACTAGACGAGCGCCGTGCCGGTCCCGCGCGAGATCCCGTTCGACCGCGCCTGCCTGCTCGGCTGCGGCGTGATGACGGGCGTGGGCGCGGCGACGCGCGTGGCCCGCATCGCGCCCGGCGCCACCGTCGTGGTAGTCGGCGCCGGCGCCGTCGGTCTCAACGCGATCCAGGGCGCGGTCCTGAGCAGGGCGGACGTGATCATCGCGGCGGACGTCGACGACCGGAAGCTCGCGCTGGCCCGCACGTTCGGCGCGACCCACACGCTGAGCGCCGCGCGCGACGACGTCGCGGCGCGCGTGCGCGACCTCACCGATGGCCGCGGCGCCGATGTCGTCCTGGAGGCGGCCGGCAAGGCCGAGGCGTTCCGGCTCGCCGTCGAGACGGCGCGGCCGGGCGGGACGATCGTCTTCCTGGGCAAGATGGCCGTCGATCAGCCGGTGACCTTCCGCTGGGGATCGCTGATGGCCGAGCGGCGCATCGTGCGATCGAGTTACGGCGGCGCGCGGCCGCGACGCGACTTTCCCTGGCTGGCCCGGGCGTACCTGGACGGCCGGCTCAAGCTCGACGAGCTGATCACGCGCCGACTGACGCTCGCCGAGATCAACGACGGCTTCACCCAGATGGCCAAAGGTGACGGGGTGCGAGCGGTGATCCTCCTCGACGCGGAGGTACGGCGATGAGCCTGCTCCAAGGCATCGTGATGCTCCTGGCGTTCCTGATCGCGGTCTGGGTCATCTTCCGGGGCACGAGCCCGATCATCGTGCTCCTCGCGCTCGCCATCGCGTGGACGGTGCTGGCCGGCGCCGGCTTCCGCGACCTGCTGGCCAACGTGCTCCAGAAGGGCGGCGAGCAGTACGCCAGCACGGTGATCGTCATCGTCTTCGGGGCGTGGTTCGGTCAGATCCTCGTCCAGACCGGGATCGCCGAGAGCATGATTCGCACCGCGGTGGAGCTGGCCGGTGACCGGCCGATCGCGGTGGCGTGGTCGATCTCGCTCATCACCAGCGTCCTCTTCACGTCGATCTACGGCGTGGGGGCGGCCATCGCGATCGGCGTCATCGCCATCCCGATCATGCTCTCGCTCGGCATCCCGGCTCGCGTGGCCGCGCCGGCCTTCACGATGGCCATCGGATCGGGCAACTATCTGAACCCGGTCGAGTTCGGCATCTTCAAGAACTTCTTCAAGGGCATCGAGTACGCGCAGCCGTACTTCACCTTCTACGTCATCGGGTTCGTCGTCTACCTGCTCATGGCCTTCGCCATGTCGGCCTGGCATCTCCGCGGCGTGCAGGTGCGCCGCGCGTCGGCCGTGGCCACGACGATGGTCACGCCGCGACGCGTGCGCGTGCCGTGGGTGTCCTACCTCGCTCCGCTCGTTCCGGTGTTCGTGATCATCGCCTTCAAGTGGCCGCTGATCCCGGCGTTCCTCCTCGCCATCGCCTTCGCCCTGGTGACGACCCAGGGCCAGCGGACCGTGCGGGCCACCGTCGATCTCTTCCACAAGACGTTCTACGACGCCTTCCCCGACATCGCGACGATCGCCGCGCTCTGGATCATCTGCGGGATGCTCATCGTCGCCGGTCAGCTCGAGCAGGTGAAGGCGGTCTTGAATCCCGTCTTCGCGCCGATCATCCCGCACACGCCGTTCCAGGCCACGGTCTTCTTCGCCCTGCTGGCGCCTCTCGCCATCTATCGCGGGCCGTTCAGCATCATCGGCACCGGCGCCGCCCTGCTGGCCGTCATGCTCAACGCCGCCTACGTTCCGCCGGTGTTCCTCTACCTGCTCTGGCGGGGCCCGCTCTGCCTGCAGGGCAGCCAGGATCCGACGAACTCGTGGACGCTGTGGACCATCGGCTATACGAAGGTCTCCCACGGCGACTTCCTGAAAACGGCGCTGCCCTTCGGCTGGGCGATGGTGGCCATCAACGCGGTCATCGCCTACGCGATGTTCGGAGGCGCGTTCACCAGGTAGCTCGATGGGCCGCTTCGTCCGGATCGGCATCGACGTCGGCGGCACCTTCACGAAGGCCGTGATGGTGGACGACGACACCCACGCGATCGTCGGACAGGCGGTGGTGCCGACGTCGCACACGGCGCGCGAGGGCGTGGCCGCCGGCGTGATCGAGGCGTTCCGCCGCGTGCTGGCCGGCGCGGCGGTGAGCCCGGGCGACGTCGTCTTCATCGCCCACAGCACGACGCAGGCGACCAACGCCCTGCTCGAAGGCGACGTGGCGGCCGTCGGCGTCCTCGGCATGGGCCGGGGTGCGGTCGAGTCGCGGCTGGCGCGCAGCCAGACGGCCGTCGGGGACGTCGAGCTGGCCTCGGGACGCCGCATCTCGGCCGGCCACGTCTTCCTCCGCAGCGACGCGCTCAGCCGCGACGACGTGCGCACGGCGGTGACGTCGCTGCGCGAGAGGGGCATGCGGGTGATCGTCGCGTCCGACGCCTTCAGCGTGGACGACCCGGCCGCCGAGCAGCAGGTGATGGCGGTGGCCCGCGAGCTCGGGCTGCCCGCCACGGGCGGACACGAGATCACCAAGCTCTACGGCCTCACCATCCGCACCCGCACGGCCGTGATCAACGCCAGCATCCTGCCCAAGATGATGGAGACGGCACGGCTCACCCACGAGAGCGTGCGCGCGGCCGGCATCACGTGCCCGCTCATGATCATGCGCGGCGACGGCGGCGTGATGAACCTCGGCGAGGTGGAGAACCGCCCGATCCTCACCATGCTGTCGGGGCCGGCCGCCAGCGTGGCCGGCGCGCTCATGCACCTGCGCGTGTCCGACGGGATCTTCTTCGAGGTGGGCGGCACCAGCACCAACATCGCCGTGATCCGCAACGGTCGTCCGACGATCGCCTTCGCCGAGCTCGGCGGCCACCGGACCTACGTCAGCTCTCTCGACGTGCGCGTGCTCGGGGTCGCGGGCGGCAGCCTGGTGCGTGTGCAGGGCGACCGCATCGTCGACGTCGGCCCGCGCAGCGCCCACATCGCCGGCCTGCCCTATGCGTCGTTCCTCCCCGCGGAGCGTCTGGCCGATGCCGACCTGGTGTTCGTCCAGCCGAAGCCGGGCGATCCGTCCGATTACGTCGCGGTGCGGGTGGACGACGCGTCCCGGGTCGCCATCACCACCACCGACGCCGCCAACGCGCTCGGCGTCATCCCGCGCGGCGACTACGCCTGGGGATCGCCCGAGGCCGCGCGCCGGGCGCTCGCGCCGCTCGCCGCGCGTGTCCGCACGAGCGTGGACGAGGCCGCGCAGCGAATCCTCGACGTCGCGGTGGCGAAGGTCGTGCCGACCATCGAGCGGCTCGTCGAGGAGTACGCGCTGGAGCGCGATCAGATGACGCTGGTGGGCGGCGGCGGCGGCGCCTCGGCGTTGATCCCGTATGCCGCGCAACGGCTCGGCCTCGACTATCGCATCGCCGAGAACGCCGCGGTCATCTCGTCCATCGGCGTCGCGCTGGCGATGGTGCAGGACAGCGTCGAGCGCGTGATCCCGAATCCGCGGCCCGAGGACCTCGCGGCCGTCCGCGCCGAGGCGCGCGAGGCCGCCATCCGGGCGGGCGCTCATCCCGCGAGCGTCCAGGTCCACATCGAGGTGAACCCGCAGACCCAGCGCGTGCGCGCGACGGCGTGGGGCGCCACCGAGATGCGGGCACGCGATCTCCTCCGGGCGCTGAGCGAGGCCGAGGCCCGGGCGATCGCCGCGCAGTCGCTCAAGGTCGAGCCCGGCGCCGTGCGCCTGGCCGGCCGCACCGGCGGGCACTGGGTCTTCGTCACCGAGGTCAGCGAGCGGCGTCTGTGGATCATGAAGACGACGCGCCGACCGGTGCGCGTCCTCGACCGCGGCGGCTTCATCAAAGTCCAGCGTGCCGACGCCGAGGTGGGGCAGGCGGTGGCCAGCACCGCGATCGACGAGCTGCGAGCGCTCTGGGGCAGCACGACGCTCTACGACGGCAACGGCGTGATTCCGCCCGATGCGTACCTCGTGCTGGATGGCCAGATGGTCGAGCTGTCCGGGATGATCTCGATCGATCACGCGGTGTCGGTGGCCGAGAGCGAGCTGAGCGGCTGCCGCCCGGACGAGCCGGTGGTCATCGTGGCCGCGCGGCGCGCGCAGGGGAGGCTCTAGTGCTGGTCGATCTCGTCCAGCGGGTCGTCTCCGACCCGGAGGCGGCCACGATGCTGGCCCTCTGGCGGCTCGATCGAGATCCCGTCGCCGGGCGCGTGGCGCCGGAGCGTCGTCGTGAGCTGGTCGCCGACGCGCGCGCCGCCGGCGCCACGCTGGCGCGTCGAGTGCGAGCGGGTCAACGTGGGCCCGTCGAAGCGCGGCTTGGCCTTGCCGGCGTCAGGATCGTCGAAGACGACGGCACGGAGCAGGCGGCGTCGTTGATTCACCACGCGGTCTATACGTCGCCGCCGCCGACGGTGACGCTGTACCGCCGTGCGCTGGCCGCTCTCGAGCGCGTCGTGAACACCGAAGGGTTGCGCACGAGCCTCGGTGACGTCGATGTGCGCGAGCTGATCCTCACCCACGAGCTGTTTCATCACGTGATCGCGCACGCGAGCGCTCCCGCCGGCGTCAGGCCCACCGTCGACGTCCTGCGTCTCGGCCCCTGGCGACGCCGCGCGACCATCCATGCGGCCGAAGAGATCGCCGCGGCCGCCTTCGTCACGACCTGGCACCAGCTGAGCTGGCCGGCCGGGTTGCTGGATCTCCTCACGCTAGTCGCCTACGACGCCCCACCCGCGGTAATTTTTGCAACTCTTGTAGAGAAGGCGACCTCGGTTTAAAAAGAATTTCAATCCCGCGGGGCTCTGGCACCCGGCTCTCACCTTCGACCTCGATGTTCGACCCATTTTTCGTTGTGGCTCTGTTGTTGCACTCCAACCCGGTCATCGCAATGGAGGCGCGAATGACCGGGAGAACGATCGATGAGCTGGTCATCGGCGACCGCGCCGAGCTGACGTGCTCGATCAACGCGGATCTGGTCGCGAGTTTCGTGACGATCAGCGGCGACCACAACCCGCTCCATCACGACGCTGAGTTCGCGGCATCGACCTCATTCGGCGAGCCCATCGCTCCCGGTATCCTGACCGCCGCGTTCATCTCCGCCGTGATCGGCACCGAGCTGCCCGGTCCGGGCGCCGTGTACCTGTCCCAGTCACTCAAGTTCCTGCGGCCGGTGATGGTGAACGACACCATCACGACTCGCGTGGAGGTCACCGAGGTCATCCCCGGAAGGAACCGCGTGTGCCTCCGCACGGAATGCGTGAATGGCCGCGGCGAGCCCGTGTTGACGGGCGAGGCGTGGGTCATGCCCGCGAAGGCCGCGCAGAGTCGCGAGCGACGTATCGAACCCGCCGTGGCGCTCGCGCGCGCGGCCTAGCCAGAAGAATCGAGGGATCCGATGAACGGCCAGGGCCCGTCCAGGACGAAGAGCGACCCGCCCGATTACGTCCGCTCGCTGGAGCTGGCGGATGCGATGGGGCAGAACGAGAAGCTGCGGCAGGCGCTCGCCGAAGCTCGCGAGTACATCACCGCGCTCCGAGAAGAGGTCGAGAAGCTGACGGCGCCTCCGGCGACCTACGCCATCTACCTGTCCACCAACGAGGACGGCACCGTGAACGTCCTCGCCCAGGGACGCAAGGCCAAGGTCAATGCGCATCCGTCGATCGTCGTCTCCGCGCTCCGGCCGGGCCAGGAGCTGATCCTGAACGAGGGCCTGAACGTGATCGACGTCGCCGGCTACGAGGTCCAGGGCGAGGTCGTGATCCTCAAGGAGCAGCTCGACGGTGAGCGCGCGATCGTCACGCTGCGCGCGGACGAAGACAAGGTCGGCGTCATCGCCGATCCCTTGCGCGCGACGCGCCTGAAGATCGGCGATCACATCCTGATGGATTCGAAATCCGGCTACCTGCTCGAGCGGCTGCCGAAGAGCGAGGTCGAGGACCTGTCGTTGGAGGAAGTGCCGGACATCGGCTACGAGGACATCGGCGGCCTGGGCGCCCAGATCGAGACGATCAAGGACGCCGTGGAGCTGCCGTACCTCTACGCGGACTACTACAAGGAGCATCAGCTCGCGCCGCCCAAGGGTGTGCTGCTCTACGGGCCTCCCGGCTGCGGCAAGACCATGATCGCCAAGGCCGTCGCCAACAACCTCGCCGAGAAGATTTCGGAGAAGCGCGGCGAGAAGATCCAGGGCTACTTCCTGAACATCAAGGGCCCCGAGCTCCTCAACAAGTACGTGGGCGAGACCGAGCGGAAGATCCGCGAGATCTTCGTGAAGGCCAAGGAGAAGGCCAACGAGGACGTGCCGGTCGTCGTCTTCTTCGACGAGATGGACGCGCTGTTCCGCACGCGCGGCACCGGCATCTCGTCGGACGTGGAGAGCACGATCGTGCCCCAGCTCCTGGCCGAGATCGACGGGGTCGAAGGCCTCAAGAACGTCATCGTGATCGGCGCCAGCAACCGCCAGGACCTGATCGACCCCGCGGTCCTGCGTCCGGGCCGGCTCGACGTGAAGATCAAGGTCGAGCGCCCGGACCAGGTCGGGGCGGCCGACATCTTCAAGAAGTATCTGACCACCGAGCTTCCGATCGCCGAGCCCGAGATCCAGGCGGCCGGCGGTGCCGAGGCGGCGGTCGACGCCATGGTCTCCACCGTGGTCGACACGATGTACCGCCCGGCCGACGAGAACCGGTTCCTCGAGGTCACCTACGCCAACGGCGAGACGGAGATGCTGTACTTCAAGGACTTCGCCTCGGGCGCCATGATCGAGTCGATCGTGCGCCGGGCCAAGAAGCTCGCGCTCAAGCGCTACATCAACCGGGGCGACAAGGGCATCAGCAGCACGGACCTGGTCACCGCGGTGCGCGAGGAGTTCAAGGAGAACGAGGACCTGCCGAACACGAGCAATCCCGACGACTGGGCGAAGATCGCAGGCCGCAAGAAGGACCGGA
This sequence comes from Candidatus Rokuibacteriota bacterium, assembly GCA_003220615.1. GTDB lineage: Bacteria > Methylomirabilota > Methylomirabilia > Rokubacteriales > CSP1-6 > 40CM-68-15. The sequence goes on along the minus strand of QHTB01000159.1, from coordinate 29,862 downwards.
TCGTCGCCATCAAACCGGTCGTCGTCGACCCCCAGGCCCGGACGAGCGACGTCGAGCGGATCGTCACCACGGGCCAGTACCTGTAAGCGAGGCGGAGCGACGGGGAGCTAGAAGCGGACGCCGAACGTGAGCCCGGGCATGACGTGCGGATGGCTTCCGACCCCGGTGTGGATGTCGGTCAGGTTCAGCAGGAACGTGGCCGTCGCGCTCACGTTGCGGTTCAGCGCGTAGTCGAAGCCGACACCGATCGGGATCAGGAACGACGTGTCGCTGCCACGGAAGTCGGTGTGCACGAAGCCGAGGCCGCCTTGCGCGGTCAGCTTGAGGCCCTTCGAGAGATCCATCCAGTACTTCACTTGACCCGAGGCGGCGATCTGCGTCATGTCGCCGGTGACACCGAACTGGAGCAGGGGCCCGACCGAGAAGCTGCGGTTGAAGAATCTCTCGACGTTCAGGTTCATCGCGAACGCGGTGCCGTCGGGCGTGTTGCCGAGGAATCCCACGGCCGCTCCGCCCGTCCAGGCTCCGGCAGCCGGCTCCGTCGCCTCGCCGTCACCTGCGCCGCCGTGGACGATCAATCCCACCGTGACGGCAGCGACTAGCGCCCACGCGAAAACGGCCCTTCCTGGCCTCGTGGCCTCGATGCCCATCACACCGCATCGTACGACGCGCAGGAGGATCGGCCGCAGGAAATTCAGCGTCACGTCACCGTTCGGGCCAGCCCGGTCTTCGCGTACTTCAGATCGCGATACTCACCCGAGAGCACCGGCGGGTGTCTCGGCGGCCCTTGCGAGGGAAGGCACTCGATGAGGGCGTCGTAGTTCGGATGATTGAAGAACGCGATCGAGAGTCGTGGGCCGCTCGGACCGTGACCGAGCGGCGGGTTCACGACGCGGTGCAGGTTGGACAGCCAGCGATCGTTCGTCCATCGCATGAGCAGATCGCCGATGTTGACGACGAAGGTCGTGGGCGACGTCGGCACGTCGATCCAGCGGCCATCGCGCGTCCTGACTTGCAACCCGCCCGGCACGTCCTCGCCGCTCAGGATCGTGAAGCCGCCGTAATCGGTGTGGGCGCTCGCGCGGAGCTGCCCCAGGCTCGGGGGCACGGTGTGGCCGGGGTAATAATTCAGCCGCATCGTCCCGATGGACCGGTCGACCTTGTCGTCGAAGAAGGTCTCGCGCACGTCGAGCGCGATCGCGGCCAGCCGCATCAGGAACACGACGAGCTCGCTCATGGCGCGGTAGTAGATGGTCGCCGCCTCGGCCAAGCCCGCCGGCACGGCCGGCCAGATGTTGGGCTCGAAGTGCCGGCGCCCGCGCGAGCCCGTGTAGTACGAGTCCGCGGTCGTGTCGACCGGGCCGACGTGGAAGAACTCCTTCAGATCGGGGGGCGCCGCCGCGTCGTTGGCCTTCGAGAGCGTCTCGCCGCCGACCGGATGATAGCCGCGGTTGGTGCCCTCGACGGGATGGCGGCACCGAAGCTTGTCGGCGAGCGGAAGGCCGAAGAAGTCATGAGCCAGCCGGCGCAGGTCGTCGACGAGACGATCGGGGACGCCGTGTCCGCTGATGGCGAAGAATCCGATCTCGCGACAGGCGCCGTCGATGGCAGCGGCCACGCGGCAACGTTCGTCCCGGCCGCCGTGTCGCGCCGGCGCGACGTCGATCAGCGGGACGTTCGTCATGGATCAGAGCGTGGAGAAGACGGAGCCGCCGTCCACGATCAGCGTCTGGCCGCTCATGAAGGCGCTGTCGTCGGACGCGAGGAAGACCACCGCGCCCTCGACGTCGTCGGGAAACGCGTCGCGCTTGAGCGAGCGGGCCTGCATGACGGCGGCCGACTGGAAGGCCGTGATGGCGGGATTCGCCTGCACCGTGTCGCTCAGGATCAGCCCGGGCGCGACCGCGTTGACGGTGATTCCGCTCGGGCCGAGCTTGCGAGCCAGCGCGCGCGTCATCGCGACCACGGCCCCCTTCGACGTCACGTAGTGAGGAGCAGGGCGGTGCCCTTGACGTTGACCGCCATGACGCGATCCCACTCCGCCTCCGGGATCTCGTCGAACGGCTGGGGCTTCAGCGTGGCGAACACCGCGGCGTTGTTGACGAGCACGTCGATGCGGCCGAAACGAGCGACGGCCGCATGGACCATCGCACGTACCGACGCCATGTCGCTCACGTCGGTCCGTACGCCGTACGCCCGCTCGGGGGCGAGCTCGAGCGCCGCGGCAACCGGGTCGGCGACATCGGCGAGCACGACGCGCGCGCCCTCGGCGAGGAAGCGTCGCCCGTACGCCAGGCCGATGCCGGCGGCGCCGCCGGTGATCACCGCGACTGTGCCCGCGAGCCGCATGTCGCGCGAGCATAGACGCGCGATCCGGACGCGTCAACGACGGCGGCGCGGTTACGGGGTCTTCGGCGTGGACTTCGGACTGTCGAGCGCCTCCCGAACCTTGTCGGCGAGGGCTCGGGGCGCAAACGGTTTGGCCAGGAAAAAGAGGCCCGTATCCGGCGAGTCCGCGGGAATCGTCATCTCACCCGGATACCCCGACATGAAGACGATCTTGGTCGCCGGCCCGGTTCGCCCGACGTGGTGGGAGAGCTCGCGGCCGCCCATGGCCGGCATCACGACGTCCGTGACCACGAGATCGACCCGGCCCGCGTGGTGCTCACGAGCCCTGGCGGTGCGGGTCGCGTAAACCCGTCGTTGTTCTCCTACGTCTATGGGGAAGACCGATGTTGCGCCGGAGCGTTGTGGACGACCGGGGGCCGGAGGGAGCCGGATGCCAAAGCGGGGGAAATGCTCGAAATGTGGATCGCCGTTGGTCCGGACCGGCTTTGACACGGACAAGAAGGGCCAGACGGTGTTCCACTACAAGTGCCAGACGTGTGGACAGACGGCCACCAAGACGATGAAGTGACCGATCAGGCCTCGCTCTTAGATCGTTCGCTCGCTAGAGATCGCTCCCGGAGTACGACAGGTTGAAGGACTTGTTGCAGAGCGGAAAGTCCGGGACGATGTTGTTCAGCACGGCGTACTCCAGTGCCGGCCAGTTCCTGAAGGATGGATCGGCGATCTTGACGCGCTCGACCTGCTCGGGGCCGCCCGCCATCACCCAGTACCAGACGGGACCACGCCAGGACTCCACGGCGCTGGTCTGATCCCCTTCACGAAGCGGGGGCAGCTCGACGCGCGCCGGGCCTGCCGGAATACCGTCCATCGTGCGGGCGATCAGGCGGGCCGCCTCACGAGCCTCGCGGATCCGAACCATCGTGCGGGCCCACACGTCGCCCGTCTCGTACGTCGGCACCGCCACGTCGACCTTGTCGTAGGCGGCGAAGGGGGCGTCACGGCGCAGGTCAGCATCGATGCCGCTCGCCCGTGCGACCAGGCCGACCACCTGCATCTCTCGAGCCGTCGCCGTGGTGAGACGTCCCGTGCCTTGCAAGCGCTCCAGCACGAGGCTGTTGTCCAGCGACAGCTCGGCGATGTCGAGAAACTCCGCCACGAGGCGATCGACCGTCCCCGGGAGCTCGTCGAGGGCGGACTGATTCACCGTGTCGGCGACCCCGCCCGGGACGATGGCACCGCGCATGAGGCGATGGCCGGTGAGTCGGGCGTTGAGGCGGAGCATCTCCTCGCGCAGCCGGAAGCAGTGGGCGTGGCCGAACGCGAATCCGGTGTCGTTGACGATCATGCCGACGTCGCCGACGTGGTTGTAGAGCCGCTCGAGCTCGAGAAGGATCACGCGGAGCGACGCGGCCCTCCGCGGAATGTCGGCACCGGCCAGCCCCTCGAGCGCCTGGCAATAGGCCAGCGCATGGGCCACGGTCTCGTCTCCCGACACACACTCGGCGAGCGCAGGCGTCCGCTCGAAGGGCAGCGTCTCGAAGAGCTTTTCCGTCCCCTTGTGCACGAAGCCCAGGCGAGTCTCGAGGTTGACGATCGTCTCCCCCTCGACGGTGAAGCGAAAGTGGCCGGGCTCGATGATCCCGGCGTGCACGGGACCGACGGTGATCTCGAAGAGGCCGGCGCCTTCGACACGGCGGAAGGGAAACGGCTGTCCAGCATCGGCGAAGTCCCGACGGATCGCCACGTCACGGCGCTGGGGAAAGTAACCGTCGGGCCAGAACTGGTGGACGGCCAGGCGCCTCAGATCAGGATGCCCGACCGGAACAAGCCCCAGGAGGTCGTGGATCTCGCGCTCGAACCGGCTGGCTGCGAAGGAGCGCAGCGCGAGCGACGGAAACCGCGGCTCGCCCGCCGGAACCGCCACCAGCGCCGTCAGCTGCGGGCGGCCCCGAGGAGGCGTGAAGACGTACGTCAACGTGAAGTCACCGGAGCGGTGGCGCGTGTCTGTGGCGCAGAGCAGCTGCACCTCGAATCCGAGCTCGGCGATCCGGTCGGTTACGGCGGCCAGGTTCTCGCGTGAGAGCCGACACCGGGCGGCGTGGGGGTTCGTCGCCGTGAGGGCGTGGGCGCCGGCCGCCGTCAGCTCTGCGAGAAGATGATCGAGCGCTGTGGTCACTGGCCGAGAAGCCGAGCGATGTGATCGAGCGCGGCGGCCAGGCCAGGGGGCCAGGCAACACCCGTCAGCGTGAGGAGCAGCAGGGCGAGGCCGGTGGGTACCGCGGAGCGCAGGCCGGGCACGTCGACGATGGCCGGCGCGGGCGTGCCGTACAGCATGCGGTGGGCGTTGCGCAGCAGCCCGGCGAAGGCTCCGACGAGCAGGAGCAGGCCGGCCGCGGCAACGATGCCGTGTCCCGACTGAAAGCCGGCCGAGAAGATGAGCACCTCGCTTACGAAGAGGCCGAACGGTGGCAGGCCCATGATCGCGAGCATGGCGAGAAGGAACAGGCCGCCGGTGACCGGCATCGTTCCGAGGAGTCCCGTGACCGCGGAGATCTCCGCCGAGCCGTAGGCCGCGCGGATGCGGCCGGACAGCACGAAGAGGGCGGACTTGGCGAGCGCGTGATTGGCCACGTGCAGCACAGCGCCCCCGACGCCCGCCAGGCCGCCGAACCCGAGTCCGAGGCAGACGACTCCGATGTGCTCGATGCTCGAGTACGCGAGCATGCGCTTGTAGTTCGTGGGCGCCCACAGGAACACGGCGGCCGTGGCGATCGACGTCAATCCGAGCGCCAGCAGGAGCCGCTGCGTGAACTCTGGCCCGCCGCTCAGATCGACGACGGTCTTGAAGCGGACGAGCGCGTACACGCCCACACTGAGCAGGACGCCGGACATCAACGCGCTCACCGGCGCCGGAGCCTCGCTGTGGGCATCGGGCAGCCAGGTGTGCATCGGCGCCAGTCCTGCCTTGGTCCCGTACCCGACGAGGAGAAAGACGAAGCCCAGCTCCACGACGCGCGGCGGCAGCCCCGGCGCCAGCCGGACCAGCGTCGTCCACCGTAGCGCGTGGGCCTCGTGGCCGAACTGGTGAATGTCGGCGAAGTACACGAGCACGGTACCGATGAAGGCGATCGCCACGCCGACCGAGCAGATGAGCAGGTACTTGTAAGCGGCCTCGAGGGAGGCGCGGGAGCGCTCGAGGTTCACGAGGAAGACGGACGCGAGCGTGGTGCCTTCGATGGCCACCCACATGAGGCCCACGTCGTCGGTGGAGACGGCGAGGAGCATCGTGAAGACGAAGAGGTGGAAGAGCGGACGGAAGCGGCCGACCGCCGCGGATGGGACCGTGTGGGGAGCCTCGATGGCAGCCAGCAGGCTGACGAGGGCGATGAGGCCGATCATCCACGCGGAGAGGCCGTCGGCGCGGAAGAGACCGCCCAGGGCGACGATGCTGCCGGCGTGGCTGACCTGGACCGCGACGGCACCGGCGGCGGCCGCGGTGAGGACGGTGGCGAGGAGGTGGAGCACGCGCGCCGCGATCCCCCGCGCGACGGCGAGCAGGATGGCGCCGACCAGCGGCGTCGCCAGGACGACCACGAGACTCATCCCCGGAGCTCGCGCAGGCGATCGACCGCGATCGAGTCGTGCTCACGACGGATCCGGAGGACGACACCCTCCATGATCAACACGATCACCAACAGGTCGAGGAAGACCCCGGCCTCGACGATCCCGGGAAGGCCGTAGGTGGCGAGCAACGCCAGGCCGAAGATCCCGTTCTCGAACATCAGGAACCCGAGGATGTGGCCGAGCACATCACGGCCGGTGACGGTCACGAAGAGGCCGATGAGCGCCATCGCGAAGGTGAGAGGGATCCCGCCCACGGTCGGCAGGTCGCTGACGGTGGTGACCGGCAACATGATCACGTAGGCGGCCACGATGAGGCTCCCCACGGCAAGCAGCGACAGGCCAGCCGAGCGTCCGGGGGCGACGGGTCGCGGGGGCGTTCCGGCGGCCATGCGGCCGAGGATTCGCGGGATCAACCACGCCTTGAGCAGCACGACGATGGCCGCGACGAGAAAGAGCTCCGCGCGGTGCCCGTAGACGGCGATGGTCGTCGCGAGCGCCGCCAGCAGGAGGGACTGCACGACGAAGAGGCGCCGCCGGCCCGCCCAGTTCTGCCGCCACACGATCAGGAGCGTCGAGACGAGCCCGAGAAAGGCGAGGAAGTTCGTCGCGGTGGTGATCGGCTCGGCCGTCATCGCAGCAGGAACATCGACGTGACCGAGAGGAGGGCGAGCGCGAACGACCCAGCCAGGAGCTCGGGCACGCGGAACAGGCGAAGCTTGGCCATGGCCGTCTCCATCACCGCCAGGAGCCCAGCCAGCACGGTGAGCTTGGCCGCCAGAACGATCACACCGACGGCCAGGGTCGTGACGCCCGCGTCCGTCGGCACGCCCCACGGGAAGAAGAGATTCGCGAGCAGAGACATGAAGAGGAAGAGCTTCATCGCGGCGGCCCACTCGACGATGGCGAGGTCGGGCCCAGAGTATTCGAGGACCATGGCCTCGTGAATCATCGTCAGCTCCAGATGGGTGGCCGGGTTGTCGACCGGCAAACGGCCTGTCTCCGCGAGCATCACGATGAAGAACGCGGCGAAGGCCAGCAGATGTCCCGGGGCCAGCGCCAGCCACGGGTCGGCGCTGACCCGCTCGACGACGCCGCCGAGGTTGATCGTGCCCGCGCGCATGGCGAGGGCAAAGACGGCCAGGACGATGGTTGGCTCGGCCAGCGCCGCCACCGCGACCTCACGGCTGCCGCCCATCCCCCCGAAGGCGCTGCCGGCGTCGAGGCCGGCGAGGGCGAGGAAAAACGCCCCGACCAGGAACAGGTACATCAAGACGATGACGTTGCCGGCGAAGCCGAGCGCCGGGCGGCTGATCACGAGCGGCACGATCAATGCGCTCACGAGCATGGTCGCGGCCAGGATCGTCGGCGTGACGGCGAAGATCCAGGACGTCGTGGTCGACACGACGCGCTCCTTGCCGAGGAGCTTGCGAAGGTCGGCGTAGGGCTGCCACGGGCTAGGGCCGCGCCGGCCCACCAGTCGCGCCTTCAGGGTGCGCACAATCCCGATCAGCAGTGGCGCGCCCAGGCCCACCAGCACGAGCTGAAGGACGGCGGCCAGGAGCTCGCCGATCACGCGAACACCAGCATGACGAGCAGGGCGAGCAGGATGTACGTGAGGTAGAGATTGGCGCTGCCCGACTGCAGCATCCGCACGACGCGGACGCCCCGGTTCACGCCGGCGAGCAGCGGGCGATAGAGCCAGTCGTCGAAGAGCGAGCGCGTCGGGTTGGCGTAGTCGATCCGCTGGACGAACAGGCGCGAGGCGGGATGCGCCGCGATGTCGATCTGCTCCACCGGGCGATAGAAGAAATCGAACACGCGCTTGAAGGGATTCGCAAACGCCGTGGCCGTGTACTCCATGCGCGGTGTCTGCAGCATGCGGCCGCAGCTCCAGGTCTCGTAAGGCCGGGCCCGACCGCGGCCCGTCACCACGAGGCCGCCGAAAACGCCCAGCCCGGCCAGGGCGAGCGCGACCGCGATCACCGGCACCGAGAGGCTGGCGAAGTTGCCCGAGACGTCCAGGACGAGCGCGTCGCCGAGCGCCAGCGACCCGACGACGCCCACCAGGTCGGTGCCGACCCGCGCGAGCGCCGGCACGATCACGGTCACGCCGAGCCCCAGTGCCAGGCACGTGACAGCGAGCATGGTCATCGCCAGGCGTGGCGCCCGCGGGACTTCGTGCGCCTGGGCCGAGGCGTCACTCCGGGGCACGGCCAGGAAGCTGATGCCGAACGCGCGGACGAAACAGGCCACCGCGAGGCCGCCCGTCAACGCAAGCGCGGCGATGCCGAGCGCGAAGACGAGGTTCACGGCCGGCTGCTCGATGAGGAGATTCTGAAGGAGTGCCTGGAACGTGAGCCACTCGCTGACGAAGCCGTTCAGCGGCGGAAGCGCCGCGGCGGCGACGGCCCCGCTCAGGAAGCACGCCGTGGTCCAGGGCATGCGCTTGATGAGGCCGCCGAGCGCTTCCATGTCGCGCGTGCCGGTGGCGTGGACAACGGCGCCGGCGCCGAGGAAGAGCAGGGTCTTGAAGGCGGTGTGGTTGACGGCGTGATAGAGCGCCGCCGTCAGGCCGATCACCGCCAGGGCCGGCAGCCCAGCCGCGTGGTAGAGGACGCCGGCGCCGAGGCCGATCAAGATGATCCCCACGTTCTCGATCGACGAGAAGGCGAGCACGCGTTTGAGATCGCGGTCGACGATGGCCGACAGCACGCCGACCATCGCTGAGACGGCGCCGGCCAGCAGGATCACGGTGCCCCACCACAGGGGGCCATCGCCCAGCCAGTCCAGCGAGATGCGGATGAGGCCGTAGACGCCGAGCTTGATCATCACGCCCGACATGAGGGCCGAGACGTGGCTCGGCGCCGCCGGATGCGCGAGCGGGAGCCACACGTGGAGTGGAACGACGCCGGCCTTGACGGCGAAGCCGAGCGCCAGGAGCATCCAGACCAGGTTTCGAGACCCCGCCGCCAGTCCCGGCGCCGCGACCCGCCAGGCGTCGACCTCGAAGCTGCCCGCCCACGCACCGAGGAGGAGCATGCCGACGATCAGGCAGACGACGCCGGCGTGCGTCATCACCGCGTAGACCCAGGCGGCGCGGATCGCCTCCCGGGCCTCGCGGTCGTGCACGACGAGCATGTAGGAGGCGAGCGACATCAGCTCCCACGCGAGCAGGAACGTGAGCGCGTTGCCGGCAAGCGGCACGACGGCCATGGCGCCGACGAAGAGCAGATAGGCCCCGCGCCCGCGCCGCGCTTGTCGTGGGTCACCGAGGGCGTAGAGCGACGCCGGCACCGCAGCAAAGCCGATCATCGCCAGGAACACCCCGGCCAGCGGATCGAGGACGAGACTCACGCCGCCCAGTGGCAGCAGCGCGGGCAGCCGCCAGCTCATGCCGACGCCCAGCATGCCGCCGACGCCGGCGAAACCGGCCGCGAGGCCGACGACCGTGGCCAGCACGTAGGTGAGGACGGTCATGGCCGCCGGCCAATCGCCTCGAGCAGACCGGCCAGGAGCGCCGCCGGTGATGGTGGGCAGCCCGCGATGACGGCGTCGACCGGGACGACGCTGCTGACGCCGCCCACGACGGCGTACGACCCACCAAAAATGCCGCCGTCCCGCCCGCAATCGCCGACGGCGACCACGAACTTGGGATCGGGGGTCGCTTCCCACGTCCGACGCAGCGGCTCGGCCATGTTGAGCGTGACCGGGCCGGTGACGAGCAGGCAGTCGGCGTGCCGCGGCGAGGCCACCAGATGCAGGCCGAAGCGCTCGAAGTCGTAGTGCGGCCCGATGAGTCCTGAGATCTCGAGCTCACAGCCGTTACAGGAGCCGGCGTCCACCTGACGGATGTGCAGCGAGCGCTTGAAGCGCCGGTGGATCTCCTCGCGCAGCCGCCCCCCCACGATCTCCAGCGGAGCCGCCTCGGCGGGGACACCCGGCTCGGTGACGACGCCGGTGCGAAGCGCGGTGCGCAGCTGGCGGAGCATCAGCGGCGCGCGGGCCGGCGGGCCTCGCGCTGCAGCTCTCGGAGCATGGTCCGCGTCCCGGCGAGCTGGTTGTTGAAGATGCGCCGCGCCACATCCAGCAGGTTGCCGACCAGCGGGTCGCGGACGGCGTAGCGCACGGTCGTTCCCTCCTTGCGCGCGACGACGACGTGCTTGGCGCGCAGGATGGCGAGCTGCTGGGAGACGGTGGACTGGTCGAGCCCCAGCGCCGCCTGGAGCTCCTGGACGCTCCGCTCGCGGACGCGCAGGACCTCGAGGAGCCGGATCCGGATGGGATGGGCGAGGGCCTTGAAGAAGTCGGCCTTGAAGCGCTGGAGGTCGGACGCCGGCAGCGATCCTGGAAGCAACGGAACCCTTATATACAAATATTCTCATATAGTCAATAAAACGGAGGCGGGTGCGTCCCACCGGATCGCGGGAGCGGCCGGTCCACGACGTCCTCTCCGTGGTGCCGGAGCGGCGCCGAGCGTGGTATGGTCCGGCCCGGAAGCCCGGGGAGGGACGACGATGAAGATCACCGACGTGACGCTGACGCTGTTCGCCTGGAGCGACATCCCGGCGACCACCTACGGCCGCCACACCGGCACGTTCGCCGGCAAGAGCCAGCTCGGCCTCGTGACCATCAACACCGATGAGGGCGTGCCGGGCCACGCCTTCCTGGGCTCGGCCATGCGAGGCGCCCACTTCGACGCTGAGTCACTGATCCACTATCTGAAACCGCTCGTGATGGGACAGGATCCGCTCGAGCGCGAGCGACTGTGGCAGGCCATGTGGCAGAAAAACCGTCAGACCACGCTGCGGGCCATCGGCGCCATGGACATCGCCCTGTGGGACATCGCGGGCAAGGTGGCGGGCCTGCCGATCCACCGGCTGCTCGGGTCCTATCGCGATCGCGTGCCGGCCTACGCCAGCTCGGCGGTGCTCGCGTCGAAGGAGGCGTACGCCGCCGAGGCGGCCCGCTTCAAGGCGGACGGATGGACGGCGTACAAGATCCATCCACCGACGGACCCGGCCACCGACATCGAGGTGTGCCGGGCCGTGCGCCGGCAAGTCGGTGACGGATACACCGTCATGCTCGACTCGACGTGGGCCTACCAGTACCCGGAAGCGTTGCGGGTCGGCAAGGCCATCGAGGAGCTACAGTTCCACTGGTACGAGGACCCGCTCGCCGACGACGACCTCGTGAACTACGTCAAGCTGAAGCAACAGTTGTCGATCCCGATCCTCGCCACCGAGTACACCCCGGGCGGCTTCACGGCGCTGGCGCCGTGGATCACGGCGGGCGCCACCGACTACCTCCGCGGTGACCCGGCGGTGAAGGGTGGCATCACGCCGCTGATCAAGACGGCGCACCTCGCCGAGGCCTTCCACATGAACTTCGAGGTGCACCACGGCGGGAATTCGCTGAACAACGTCGCCAACCTCCACGTGATCATGGCCATCAAGAACTGCGAGTTCTTCGAAGTCTTGCTGCCGGCGGGAGCCCAGAAGTACGGCCTCGCGGACGACATCGAGGTCGATGCGCGCGGGTTCGTCCACGCCCCGACGGGACCCGGACTCGGCGCCGCCATCGACTTCGCGCTGATCGCGCGCCACAAGACCGCTGTGCTCTCGTAGCACGGCGCCGATCGCTCGAACCGCGTCGATAGCCCCGACGTTCATGTCGTGGGGCTTGGCGCCTTCGCCGGCTCCCGACGAATCCGTCCGCCGAACTCCTTTTGTATCAACACGTTCACGATTCGGCCGGGTGTTTGCACATACACACGACGCTCGCTGACCTCACGGTCAGCAGCTAACCGCGCCGTTCGTCGGCGTTCCCGAGCACGCCGACGAACGGCGTGCGCCATTTACATCAGCCAATGCGGGATGGGTGAACGGATGGCGTCGCGACCTCGAGCCGGTCGAGAACCGGCCCAGACGATCTTGCCCATGGAGCTGCGTATCGGCGATCGTGTCACCAGCGTCGACGGTGAGTGGAAGATCGTCGGCGGACCGTTGACGCTGCAGGGCGGCACGACGGTCAAGGCGCGTGTCTCGCGCATGGGAGACGTGCGGACCGTGCGACACATGGCCTGGGCAGCGAAGACGAAGATCACCGTGCGCCGGTCTGGCGGTCGCCGCACGCATCTGGCGGACCTCCGCCGCGCCGTTCTCCTCGCCCTCTTCGCCTGCTCCCAGCTCGTGCTCGGCCCGCCAAGGGATCTCAGGCCGAAATGAGGACGCTGGCCACGCTCCTCGCCCTGCTCGTCGTCGTGGGCGCCTGGTTCGCTGTTTTCAGCCGCAACGAACCCGTGCTGGCGACCCACGTGTGGACGATCGATGTCGACATTCGGGACACCCAGGGCGGTCACGCCCCGCGTCCGGCCGCGGCCCGTCCTCGCCTCGCGGAGCGGGGCGAACGACAGACGAAACCCGGACCGGTGAATCCCGCGGAGATCATCGGGCTGATGATGATGCTCGGATCGCAACACGGCCGCTGACGGTCGCCCCCAGACGGTGTCCTGGACTGTCAAATGACCCGACACGGCGTCCTGACGATGTCGCTCGTCGTCCTCCTGCTGAGTGCCTGTGACAAGAAGGCGCCGAAGTCTCAGTTCGAGCGCGAGTACGAGACGATGGTCGAGCGCTGCAAGGTCGTGGCGACGAAGGGCGAGGAGGCGCTCTGCGAGCGTCGTTCTACGGAGGCGAGCCATCGGCAGGTGCTCGCCGGCCTGCACTGGGTCATGATCGATCAGATCACGAGGCTGCTGCCCCCGTCCGGCTCGTGCTCCATCCACGGCGCCTCGTATCTCATCTGCCAGCACACCGTGGGGGGAACCAGGAGCACGATCTACCGCCTCGACGTTGCGCCGGACGGCTCTGGCAATCAGGTGATGTCTGTGTGGTCGCGCCAGTCCTGGTCGCGGCAGTAGGACGCGTTCAGCCCGCCGTCGACAGCTCTACCGCGACGTGGGAGCGGTGGCCACGACGATCTCGACGCGTACATCGCCGTCGCGCGTGGTCATTGGCGTCAAGCGAGCGATCGCGGGGAGCGTCACGCCCATGTCGAGCGTCCGCTCCAGAGCGTCGGAGAAGCTGTCACGGCCGTGAACCCGCTCGACCATACGCTTTAGCAAATGAGCAAGCTGAGTGCCAGTAGCGTGAAGTCTGAGACTGCGGGCGGGTGCGGAGCGATCTGAGAAGACTTCTTCGTAAACGCTGAACTGATCTCTGCGGCGGGAAGTACCCACGGCTGCCGGATTTCGTGCGTGCCCCGTCCGCCGGCGGTGGTCTGCCGGCGGACGGCGCTATATATCATCGGGCTGCCGCGCGGGTTGTCCCGAGCTTCCTATCTCCCGCCGCAACCCCGGAACGTATGCCGAGGACTGTGCAAAGAGCTAGCCTGGTCGATAAGATCGCGGAAAGTGAAACGTATTGAGGGCGGTCTACATCGTTCGATAGTCGGTCCGTCAAGTTCTCCGACACGGAGCCGGCAGCTACGCCGACTTCAACGGCTCGCATTCCTCCAGCCAGAGTCAGCCGAGATCTCCTCGCCGCACGCAGAACAGTGCCGGCCAAGCCCACGGCCTCCCCACGTCCGCTCGGCATCGTCGCAGGGTAATGTACCGGTCTCGAGCATCGTGTGCGCGCACGGACCACTTCTCTATCCGATCACCTTCGGCACGCATGCCCGATGGAGCGGGCCCCGGAGATTATCGACGCATCGCGAAATCGTCAACTTCAACGACACCCCGATCCCGCTGGGAGCTTCTCCAGGGATACGGCGGGAGGCCATAGGAAGATCACCTAACAGTCGCGCTGAGCGTCATGACGAAACTCGCCTGTTATCAGGCACCTACCGCGCAGGATGAGCTTGGTCCGACGTTTGCCCCATGGCGGAGCATGAAAAATCCACGGACGTGGCTCCTCACGGCGGCTTTCGTCGTTGCTCCACTCATCGGTGTCGGAATCGTGCTGTATGGCCTGGGCCACGCCGCGGTTGGCCGGCGACCCAAGCCGGCGGCGAAGGACCCGTACTCCGAGTGGTTGGCGCTCCGTCAGCTGGTGAGAGCCCGCGGGAGCCGGGAGGACGCGGCACCGAGGAACTAGCCGTGGGCCCAAGCGAGCGCGTCGTCGTCGGGCTCGGCGTGGGCATCGTCGTCCTGTCGGTCCTCAACGCCGGCATCATGCTGAAGCGCCGCTGGCTCTCCATGTGGGGCCTCGCCGGCATCCTCGGATTCCTCGCTCTCCTCATCGAAGGCATGGTCGAAGCCGTCCTGTAGCTCGGTTCCCCGCTCCTCGCGCTTGACGTGGCCCGGTTTTCCGCCGATTCTCGGGCTCACGAGCAGGTGATCACCATGGATTCGCGTGCCGTCCTGCGACGGACCCTCGTGCTGATCGGGGCCGTCGCGCTGACCTTCGTCGTCGTACAGGGCACGGCCGCGCAGCCTGCCGGAGAGGCGGTCCTCGCGTTCCACGTCACCATCGCTCCGACGTGGTTCGACCCGTCCACGGCCCCACCGCAGATCACGCCCTTCGGCATTCTTCACGCGCTCCACGACGGGCTGGTGAAGCCGCTGCCCGGCCAGAAGATGGGCAATAGCCTGGCGGAGTCGTGGACCGAGAGCCCGGATGGGCTCACGTACGAGTTCAAGCTGCGGCGCGGGCTGAAGTTTCACAACGGCGAGCCGGTGACCACCGAGGACGTGAAATTCAGCTTCGACCGGTACAAAGGAGCGGGGGCGACCGAGCTCCACGCGAGGGTCCGGCAGGTCGAGGTCGTCGATTCGCTCACGATCCGCTTCCAGCTCAAGGAGCCGTGGCCGGATTTCATGACCTTCTACGGGACGACGGCGACCGCGGCGGGGCTCGTCGTGCCGAAGAAATACGTGACGCAGGTCGGCGACGAAGGGTTTCGCAGGAACCCCATCGGTGCCGGGCCGTACAAGTTCGTCAGCCACACGCCCGGCGTGGAGGTCGTGCTCGAAGCGTACCCCGCGTACTGGCGCAAGGTGCCGTCGATCAAGCGCCTCGTCATCAAGAGCGTCCCCGACGGCACCACGCGCGTGGCGATGTTGAAGAAGGGCGAGGCCGACATCGCCGCGGCGCTGGACGGCCCCGAGGGCGAGGACGTGAGGCGCGATCCACGCCTGACGCTGCTGGCGTCGCGCCACGCATCCATCTTCTGGATCGAGTTCACCGAGCAGTGGGATCCGAAGTCGCCGTGGCACGACAAGCGGCTCCGGCTGGCCGTCAACCACGCGATCGACCGTCAGGCGATCAACGAGGCCGCGTGTCTGGGCTTTTGCCCGCCGGCGGGCGTCATCGTGCCTCGGGTGATGGACTTTGCGCTGCAGGTCGAGCCGCCAGCGTACGACCCGAAAAAGGCCAGGCAACTGCTCGCCGAAGCCGGGTACCCCAATGGACTGGACGCCGGGGAGTTCGCGGCGATCCCGGGTTTCGCCACGACGGCGGAAGCGGTCGTGAACTACCTCAATGCGGTCGGCGTCCGCGTGAGGATGCGGCCGATGGAGCGCGCGGCCTTCTACGCCGCCTGGCGCGAGAAGAAGCTGCGCGGCCTGTTCCTCGTCGGGGTGGGCAATTCGGGGAACGCGGCCAGCCGGGTGCAGGAGTTCATGTACTCGAAAGGCGGCTACGCCTACGGCGGCTATCCTGACATCGACGATCTGTTCCAGCAGCAGGCGCGTGAGCGTGACGTGCGCAAGCGCGAGGCGCTGCTGTACCGGATCCAGCAGCTCACGATCGACCGGGCGATGTTCGCGCCGGTCATGGACTTCCGCGCCCTGATGGCCGTTGGCCCGCGTCTGGCGGAGCACGCCATCAATCTGGTGCCGATGACGCCATGGCCGTCCTACGAGGACATGCGGCTCAAGGGCAACTAACGACGCCATGATACGACTCACCGGCATCGGACACGTGCTGCTGCGGGTCAGCGACGTCGAGCGTTCGAAGGCCTTCTATTCGACCGTCCTCGGGCTCCAGGTCACCGAGCAAGATCCCGAGCACGGGGGCGTGTTCATGGCGCTCGAAGGTCACGCGCACTCGATCGATCTCTTCCCGGTCACGAATCAGGACGACTCGGCGCCGCGCCCGTCGGGCAGTCTCGGCCTGGGTCACGTCGCGTTCCGGGTGAGCAGCGAGGAGGCGCTGAGGGATGCCTACTTCACGCTGGAGCAGCACGGGGTGAAGGTCACGCGCGCAATCGACCACGTGAGTCAGAAGAGCGTCTACTTCCACGATCCCGACGGCAATATGCTCGAGATCTACTACGAGCTGCCCAACGCGCGAGAGATGTTCCAGCAGGGACGGCACGACCGCGACGCGCCGCTCGTATTCGAGCGGCGGTCCGTCATCACCTGAGTGCCGGGATCACCTCGCGCGTCAGGACGCGGAGCGTCCGGTGCATTTGCTCCAGGGCGAACTGACCACTCGGATTCAGCTCGGCCACGATCCCGGAGAGCCCGAGCTCGTCCCGCAGCCGGGCGAGCCGCTCGGTCAGGCTCGCCGCGGTCCCGAACGCCACGCGGGTCTCGAGGATGTCCTCGTACGTGAGGTTCGTGAGCTCGGCGACCCGGGCCTGACGCCGATCGGCCGGCCCCGTGTCGCCACGCCCGAGTCCGGACCGTGTCAGCTCCGCGTGACGGCGAAAGAAGTAGACGGTGTTCTCGCGCGGCTCCTCGACGGCGTCCTTCTCGGTGGCTCCGACGTAGACGGGAATGCGGAGGCACACGTCGCCACGTCCCGGGTGGCCCGCCTCCCGCCACGCCGACCGGTACGCGGCCAGGTGCGCATGGAGCTCGGGGATGCTCAGGTCGCGCAACCCGACGAAGAGCGGGAGTCCCAGGCGGCCGACGATCGGGAAGGTCTCGCGGGAGTTCGCGGCCATTCGAAGGGGTGGATGCGGACGCTGATACGGCCGCGGTCCGACCGTGGCGTTCCTGATCCGGTAAAAATTCCCGTCGTAGCTGAATGGCTCACCCTTCCACGCCTCGAGGATGATGCGAAGAGACTCCTCGAAGCGCGCCTGACTTTCGGCGTAGGGGATCCCGAGCGCGTCGTACGCGCGCGGTGAGCCGCTGCGGCCGATACCGAAGTCGAAGCGGCCCCGACTGAGATGATCGACGGTGGCCACGTCCTCGGCGATCCGCAGGGGGT
Source organism: Candidatus Rokuibacteriota bacterium (assembly GCA_003220615.1). Classification (GTDB taxonomy): domain Bacteria; phylum Methylomirabilota; class Methylomirabilia; order Rokubacteriales; family CSP1-6; genus 40CM-68-15. The sequence continues at coordinate 12,727 of QHTB01000159.1, read as the reverse complement.
TGCCGAGCGGAAGCACCTGCACGGCCGTGCCGATTCGCACGCGCTCGGTGCGGGCCGCGATGTAACTCGCCAGCGCCATCGGTGCCGAGTGCACGGAACGCGTGGGATTGAAGTGGATTTCGCCGAGCCACACGCCGTCGATCCCTGAGGCCTCGGCCGCCTCGGCGAGGTCCAACGTTTCCTGAAACGCCGCGGCCTCGCTCGTTCCTGGGCGCCGTTCCTCGAGAAAGATCCCGAAATGCATGGCGGGGACAATGCCCTATGTGCGCGTCGCTGTCAAAGTGACGTCAACTTCGGGAATAAATCTCGTGAGGGTTGCGTAGTATTAGATAGACGTTCACGCGCCTGACATCGGCGTGGCGAGGGCATTGCGGGCTGTCTGGATTCACTACACAACTACGCGATGCTCCTGGCCCGGCCTCCCGAGGACTACGAGGATTTGCTCCGGGAGAGCCTGCTCAGGGCCTTCAACGGCTTCGACACGTTCGTTCGCGACCTGCCGTTCAAGGCCTGGGTATTCGCCATCATCCGAAATACCCATATCGACCGGCAGCGGCGCCGGAAGACGTCGTCCCTCGAGATCCGTTGCACGACACGCAGACGGCCGGGTTGCTCCAGAGTCCCCTCTTCGCGATTCCGCTCGCTCCCGAGGACATTCTCCTTCGCCAGGAGACCATCGAACGGGTCAGGGAAGGTATCCGCCGCTTGCCGACCCTCATGCGGGAAGTCGTGGAGCTGCGAGACATCGAGGGGCTGTCTTACCGCACCATCTCCACGATCATCGACCGGCCCATCGGTACCGTCATGTCCCGACTTTACAGAGGACGCAACCTGCTCCGGACCTACCTCGTCGATCCTCGACGCCACGACGGTCACGCGACACGGGGGACGCCATGAACTGCGACACGATGAAGTCCCAGGGTTTTCCGTACGTGGACGGGGAGCTTCCTGCGGCGCTTCGGGACGAGATGGAGGCCCATTTTGCCGAGTGCGATTCGTGCCGGCACGTCGTCGAGCAGGAGCTCGCCTTCCGCGACGCCTACGTCGTTCGACTGCGGCCCGATCCCACGCCACCGCACCTGCGTGACCGGATCAACCATTTCCTCACCGGCCTCGTCGAGCAGCGCGCACGCACGCGGCGTCGCTGGTACAAGCCGTGGCTGTTCATGACGTCGGCGATCATGTTGCTGGCCATCGGTGTCGTCGGCGGAATGCAGCTCGCCGCCGTCCTCGAGCGAGGCAACACGCTGGACGAGGTGGTCGAGGCGTCGCTGGACCAGCATCAAAAGCTGGGGCGCGGTCAGCTTCCGCCCGACATCGTCGGTCTGTCTCCTCGGGCGGCCGAAGAACGGTTCCGGAAGCGCGTGGACTTCAAAGTCAGCTTGCCGGACATGAAGAAGCCCAATCTCACCCTGGTCGGCGCGCGTATCTCGCGGCTGGCGAACGCTGAAGTCGCCGCGATCGACTACAAGCTCGATCACGACCACGTGTCGCTCTTCATCATGCCGGGAGAGGCGTACAACCAGCTCGGCCTGAGCGAGAAGCCGAGGTTCAGGGTCATGAAGCGTCGCGGCTTCGACGTGGTGATCTGGCGTCACCAGTCGACCGGCTACACGCTCGTTTCGGAGATCGGTGTGCGGGCCTGCCACGTGTGCCACGCACCCAACGCGACGTTCGAGGGGGCGTCACTCGAATCGTTCCTTCGTCTGTAGGCCCACTCCAGCAGAGGAACGAGGCGGTTAGAGGTCGGTCAAGTCGAGGACCAGGGCGGCGTGGTCGCTGAGGACGTCACGGCGTCTTCGGCGTGCCGCGCCGCCCCAGACGTACGCGGCGTCCTTGAGGCGCGCGAGCAACGGGGCGTTGACGAACGCCTGGTCGATACGGAAGCCGTTCCGTCCGTTCGGCGAGTACCACGTGTAGGCCCGGGTGTCGGCGCGGAGGTGGCGAAACGCGTCGAGCCACCCGCATTCCGCGAGCGCGTCGATCCAGCCTTCCTCACGCCGATTGAACGAGGGCACCTCTTCGTCGATGCCGCGCCGGCCGGAGTTCGTGTCGCCAACGAGCAGGGCCGGACCCAGCTGCCACCGGTGGGCGCACCTCAGCACGGCGTCGAGGAACGGGTACTTTCGTCCGCTCACTCGATTCGGCACGTGCATGACGCCGAGCACGAACGGGAGCGGCCCGGCAACCTCGACGACGATCCAGCGGCCCGGCTCCCCGGGACCGCCCCCGAGACGCACCCGGCGCAAGGGCCAGCGCGCGGCGACGAGCAGGGCGTTGCTGGCGGGCCGGCGCGGGTGCGCCGTCGTGAGCTGGTAGCGAAGGCCCGTCGCGGCCAGCGCGGTCATCAGCCCGCGACCGGGTGGCGTGATCCTGAACTCCGACAGGCCGACGACGTCCGCCCCCCACCGCTCGATCTGCCGACCGATCGCGCCGACGCGCCGCCCGCCGCCGGCCCGGATGTTCCACGCCACGATCCGCATCAGCGAGAACCGCTGAACTGAAGGTCGGCCAGCGACGACGGTGGCGACAGAGGCGCGTCGGCCCGCAGCAGCGCCTCGATGTAGTCGTACAGGGCGAGCACCAGCGGGTCAGCGTTGACGGAGTGGAACCACAGCGCGTGACCGTTGAACAGGAGCAGCACCACGTTCGCGAGCACGCACGGGCCGAGGCAGCCCCCGATCGTCAGATGAACGATGTCGCGGAGCCGGCGCCGCTCCCATTCGTCGTGGTAGAGCTGCGTCGAGACGGCCGGAAATCCGTCGTCGATGCGGCCGCAGCAGCAGCCGGTCGCGCAGACGAAGAGCTGGCCGCGAAACCGCGCGACGTTGACGACACGCCCGTCGGGCCGCGTGATCCGGGTGCGGTGTCGCTCTTCGGGAGCCGCCGCATCCATTCAGTCCAGCGTCACGAAGATGCAGTGGCGCAGCGCACCGTCGAGGGCCTTGGAGAGATGCCCCTTGCCCCAGGTGTCCTCGACGAGGATCACCTCACCGGCGCCGATGCGCCGCGCCTCGCCGTCGCTGGCCGTGATCTGCACGCCGGCGTCCAGGTTGATGATGTACTGGCGCCGGGGCGCGGGATGCCAGTCGAGGTCGTAGTCGGGCGCAACCTGACGGAAGATGATGCCGCTGGCCGGCAGGCGCGCGGACATTCGCCCGGCTCTCGATTGTTCTTTGAACTCGATCTCGACGTCCTGCCAGTGTGACTCACCCTTTTCGTCCGCATAGAGCCGGTGGATTTTCATCGTGGCCTCCCTTCGTTGGCCGCTGATGGTAACAGACCTCCGAATTCCTTGACGCGCGTCCCTGGAGCGATCTGACGACGGAGGTCGAGGATGACGGACCCGCGAGGCCATGGTCCACGGCCTCGACCACCAGGGTGCGGTCAGCCATCGTGAGCTCTACTGGCGGCGGCGCGACGGGACGGACGTCTGGCTACGCGTCAACCTCTGGCTGCGCGACGACGGAGTGTTCGAGGGAATCCTCATCGACGTGTCGGACGGAAAGCCGTGGCCCTCCTCAATCCTCCTGGCGATCGACCAGCTTCACGTTGGCCCGGCGCAGCCGAAGGATCAGCACTCGGATCAGCCCCGGCAGCAACTTGCCCACGAGCGCGGGGTGGACCCGCACGACCTCGTCGTACGCGCTGCGCGTGACGACGAGCAGCGCCGTGTCCTTGGACGCGATGGCCGTGGCCGAGCGCGTCTGGCCGTCGAGGAACGCCATCTCGCCGAGGAGATTTCCCGGCCCGATCGTGGCCAGGACGCGGTCGCGTTGCGCGGCGTCGAGCTTGCGGATCTCGACTTCCCCGGACACGACGAGGGCCATCCAGCTTCCCGGCGTCGCCTCGTGGAAGATCATCGTGCCGGCGGCGACCCTGAACAGTTCCGTGTAGCTGCCCAGCGTTTCGAGATCGGACCGGCTGAGATCGTGCGAGCGCAGTGATGGGTAGCTGCGCGATAGGAGCGCGGCCCGTTCCTGGACCGGGCACTCCACGTGCTGCAGCGAGCGATTCTCCAGTTGCGTCCGCGAGATCGCGTGCATGGCTCTCCAGGTCAATCGGCACGTTCGACAACCGTCCGGAGGCCTAGCTCGAACGGCCTAGTCGGAAGAATTGACAGTTCTGATGCGCCGGGTGACCGGGCTTCGTGCAACGCCGCGAAAGGCGAAATCATATCGGCGTGGCATGGCCGGTGCTCTTCCACCCAGGAATTGCTCGTCCTGGGAGGGGCTCGGCCATGTTCGATCAGGAGATTGTCTTCACGACGGGACGAGCCGCGTTCTTCGCGCTCAACGGGATCGTGGTCCTGCTGATCGCCGTCTACGTCGCCGCCCGCTGGCGCTAGAGAACGTTCACCCTCACGCTCGGCAGCGACGTCGGTGACGGCGAACGTGCAATAATCGAACGATGACGACTCGAGCACGCCTCGTTCGCTCAGCACTCGTGGTCCTCGCCCTGGCGTTGACGCTTGGTGCAGCCGCGCCCGTTGCCGCGGAGGATCCGATCACGCGTGATCAAGCGGAGCGGCTCATTCAGGAGATCCGCCAGCTTCGCGAAGTGCTCCAGCAGTTGCGCGCTCCCCAGCCAGCGGCCGCGGCGCCTCAGCGGCCGGCCGACGAGAAGGTGAAGGTCGACCTGCGCGGCACTCACGTGATGGGCCGCAACGACGCGCCCGTCACGATGGTGGAGTTCACCGACCTCGAGTGTCCCTTCTGCCGCACGTTCCACACCGGGACGTTCGAGCGGATCAAGCGCGACTTCATCGACACCGGTAAGGTGCGCTTCGTGAGCCGCGACTTCCCGCTCGACTTTCACGCCAACGCCCGGCCGGCGGCGCTGGCCGTCCGCTGCGCGGGTGAGCAGGGCAAGTTCTGGGAGATGAGGCACGGCGTCACCGTCAACGGAAACGCGCTCAGCCGCGACACGTACTTCGCCCTGGCCCGTGACCTCGGCCTGGACATGCAAGGCTTCGGCGCCTGCTTCGGGAACGAGAAGTACAAGGCCGCGGTCGATCAGGACATCGCCGCCGCCGTGGCCGCCGGCGTCAGCGGGACTCCGACGTTCGTGGTCGGCCCGACGGCGCCCGATGGCGTGGAGGGCCAGCGGATCGTCGGCGCCGTGCCCTACGCCGTCTTCGAGAGCGCGATCCGGGCGGCGCTAGGAGAGCGAGGTGGGGCGCAGCCCCAGCGGTAAGGCGATCTTGTAGTAGGAGCCGAGGAAGCCCTCCCACCACTCGCGGCGCGTGCCGCCCTTCGCGACTTCCACGAACAGGCGGAGACTCTCGTCCTGCCAGCGCTGGATCACGGCGAGGTTACCGGGATCGTCCTCGACGAGCGCCTTGACCAGCGCGCGCGCATAGCTGATGTGGCGGGTCTCGTCGCGGACTCGCGCCCGGTGATTGACGGCAGAGAGGATGTCACCGCGAGCCTCGGCGCCGTCGGCGAGGACGGCGAAGGTTCCCGGGCCGGCTGCGCCTTCGGCGACGAAGTTGGCCTTGACGATGATCTCGATCGGATCCTCGAGCTCCAGCACGTGGCGGAAGAATCGGCACGTCGTTCCCGGCTGCTCCCAGGCCGGCAGCCAGTCGCGCTCCGGGATTCCCGCCCGCTCGAAGACCTCACGATCCATCTCGAGGTGGCGCTGCTCGTCGGCGAGCTGGAACAGGCAGCACGTCTTGAGCTCCTCGAACGGCGCGTTGGCCGCGGCGGTCGCGATGTACCGCGTCGCCGACTGCTCCGGGAAGTAGTTGTTGGCGAATTGCTCGATGGCCCGCTCCAGATAGCGCGGGTTGACGGTCGTGAAGTCCAGCGCGCCCTGGGGGATCGTCGCCCGCTCGGTGAGGTACCGCTCGCGCTCCCGCGTCTGCAGTGCGATGTAGCGCTCCCAGGTCAGGTTCGCGGGATCCTTGAAACGGCCGGGGTCGTTGAGCACGATCGGTGCGTGTGCCATGGCGCGATTACGGTAGGCCGCTCGGGTGAGCCTGTCAACGCCGCGATCGGGGAAGACGAGTAATATATGGCTCCATGCCCGAGACCTTCCGCATCGGCTTTCATCTCACGCCGTTCTGGAGCCCGACCGACCGCCATCCGACGCAGATCATCGACGAGGCGATCCAGGTCGTCGCGGCCGCGTCGCGAATGGGTTACGCCTGGGTGTCGATCGGCCAGCATCGGAAACGGGGCGGATGCGACTCAAGACCTCGGTCCTCCTGCTGCCGATCGTGAATGCGGTCGAGGCGGCCGAGAACATCGCGACGCTCGACCACATCTGCCACGGGCGACTCGACGTCGGCGTCTCCATCGGCTACCGGGAGAAAGAGCTCGAGACGGTCGGGCTCCGCCGTCAGGACCGTGTGCCGAAGCTGGAGGAGTCGCTGGCGCTGATGAAGCGACTGTGGGCCGGCGACGAGGTGAGCTTCGCGGGCAGCTACACGCGGGTGACGGCCGGCCGCATGGGATTCCGGCCCCACCAGGAGCCGCATCCGCCGCTCGAGATGGGAGCCCAGAGCGTCGGCGCGACCCGGCGCGCGGCGCGTCTCACCGACGGCGTGTTCTTCGGGCCCCAGATCTCCTGGGATTCGGTGGCCAAGCTCGCGCTCGTCTTCCGTGACGCACGCCAGGAGGCCGGCCAGGTCCCGGGGACGATCGGCGCATCGCGAGCCCTCATCGTCGGCCCTCGACGATGATGGAGCTCCAGCTCGGCTTCGACGCGCCGCTCGAGAGCTGGACGGTCTGCGGCTCGCCGGCCGAGTGTGTCGAGACGATCGGGCAAGGCCGGGCGATGGGCCTGAATCGCCTCGGCTTCACGATCTACAGCCTGCCGCGCGAGGTGAAGGCGCGCATCGACTATCTCCAGATGATCGCCGAGGAGATCCTGCGCCCGGCCGGCGCGCTCGCCACGTGACCCCCGCCGTCCGCTCCTGCCTCATTCACAACATCGGCACGCTCGTGACGGGTGATCACGTCCGGCCCGTGCGGGCCGCCGACTCCATCTATATAGAGGACGGGCTGATCCGCGAGGTCGGCTCCGGGATCGGCCGCGCCGCCGACGTCGTCATCGACGCCGGCGGGATCACCGCGATGCCGGGCCTCATCGACTCGCACTCCCATCCGACGATCGGCGAGTTCACGCCGGCCCAGAACGCGCAATCGTGGGTCACCCACTACATGCACGGTGGGGTCACCGCGCTGATCTCGGCTGGTGAGCTGCACATGCCGGGCTTGCCCACGCCGCCCGACGCGCGCACCGCCATGGCGCTCGCCCACCTCGCCAAGCGTTGCTGGGACAACCTCCGGCCCTCGGGCGTGAAGGTCTACGCCGGCACGCTGCTGCTGGTTCCCGGGCTCAGCGAGGACGATTTCGCCGCGCTGCACGCGGTGGGCAGCCGGCTCGTCAAGTTCATCTTCTACGACTACGGCCTCCTGCCCAACGGCGAGGCCGAGCGCTACGTCACCTGGTCACGCGCGCGAGGGATCAAGGTCAAGATCCACTCGGGCGGCGTCTCACGCTCCGGAGTGAGCCAGGTCGCCGGCATCGACATCGTGAAACGCATCCAGCCCGACATCGTGGGCCACGCCACAGGGGGCCCGATCCCGATGGCGGAAAAAGAAGTCGAGCGCCTCGTCGCCGAGACCGAGTGCGCGCTCGAGATCTGTAGCTCGGGGAATCCGCGCATGGTCCTCAAGCTCATGCGGGCCGTGGGCACGAGCGACGCGTTCGATCGCGTGCTGATCGGCACGGACACGCCGGGCGGCACCGGCGTGATACCCCGCGGGATGCTGCGCGAGATCGCCTACCTCTCGTCGGTCGCCGACGTGCCACCCGAGATCGCGATCGCGATGGCGACCGGCAACGTCGCCCGCGCGCATGGCCTTCCGCAGGGAGTCCTGGAGATCGGGCGGCCGGCCGACATCGTGCTGCTCGACCGGATCAAGGGCTCGGTCGCCAGTGACGCGCTCGATTCGCTCGCCAAGGGCGACCTCCCGGGAATCTCAGTCGTCCTGATCGACGGCGAGCTGCGCGTCGCCGGCCGCAGCCAGCAGACGCCGCCGCCGGAGCGCCAGGTGACGATCACCGGACACCACGCGTGAGCCGCCTCACCTTCGGGGCCGGACTCTTTCCCACCGACCCGCTCCCGGCGATGGTGAGCCTCGCGAAAGTCTCCGAGTCGCTCGGCTTCACCCACGCCTGGGTCGGAGACTCTCACCTCATCTGGCGCGAAGCCTACGTGACCCTCGCCGCGGCCGCGGTCGGCACGTCGCGACTCGTGCTGGGTACCGGTGTGACCAACGTGCTCACGCGCGATCCATCGGTCGTCGCCAGCACGTTCTCCACGCTGCAGGAGGCGTTTCCCCGCCGGCTGATCCTCGGTCTCGGGCTCGGTGACAGCGCCGTCGAGACGATGGGCAAGAAGCCCGCGCGTCTGGCCGACTTCGAGCTGGCCGTCCGCCGCATGCGCGACTTGCTGAACGGCCGCGACGTCGCGATCGACACCGGGACGATCCACATGAAGCACGGGGCGCGCGACCGCGTACCGATCTACTTCGCGGCCAGCGGACCAAAGATGCTCGAGCTCGCCGGGCGGATCGCCGACGGCGTGATCATCCTGGTCGGTGTCGATCCGCCGCGCGTGCGCCAGGCGCTCGACACGATCGAAGTCGGGGTCCGCGCTGCGGGGCGAACGCTCGCCGACATCGACCTCGTGCTCTGGGTGCCTTGCGCTGTCGCCGACGCCGGCGCGCGCGACGCCGTGAAGGCCCACGTCGCCCGGGTGGTGGCGCACCCGCTGCCCTTCACGCTGGTCCCCGACGAGCAGAAGGTCCTCGACGAGATCCGGCGCGCCTACAACTACTACCAGCACATGGAGCAGCGGGCCAGCCAGGCGATGGTCGTTCCCGACTGGCTCGTCGATCGATTCGCGGTGGCGGGCACTCCGGCCGAGATCATGGCCGGCATCGATCGACTCCGGACGACGGGCATCAACCAGGTCGCGATCATTCCGTACGGCGCAGGAGGTGGTGATCGCGAGGCGACCCTTCGTCGCTTCGCGGCGGCGGTGATGGCCGCGTGAACGAGCCCGGCCGCGGCGACGGACGCTCGATCATCGGACGCTCGCTCGAGCGTCAGGACGCGCGTGACAAGGTCACCGGCCGGGCGCGCTACACCGTCGATCTCGCGGTGCCCGGCATGATCGAGGGCAAGGTGCTGCGGAGCCCGTACCCTCACGCCCGCATCGTGTCGATCGATACCTCAAAGGCCGCGCGCCATCCCGGCGTGCTCGCCGTCCTGACCGGTGCCGATCTCACCGACATCGATCCCTACTTCGGCCAGGCCGTGCGTGATCAGCCCGTGCTGGCGATCGAGCGCGTCCGCTTCGCCGGCGAGCCCGTCGTGGCCGTGGCGGCGGTCGACGCTCTCAGCGCCGAGGAGGCGCTGCGCCGTGTCTCGGTGGAGTACGCTCCGCTCCCGGTGATCCGCACCATCGACGAGGCGCTGATGCCGACGGCGCCCCAGCTCCACGTGGATCGGCCGCGCTCCACCCTCTTTCCCGACGTTCAGGACATCAAGCCGGACGTCACGCGCAACATCTGCCACCACTTCGCCTTCCGCCGCGGCGATGCCGCCCGCGCGTTTGCCCAGGCCGATCTCGTCTTCGACGACACCTTCACCTTGCCGAGCGTTCACCACTTTCCGCTCGAGCCGCTGGGTGCGATCGCCCACCACCAGGGCGGCGAGCTGACGGTGTGGACGGGGACGCAGTATCCGTTCGCCATGCGCCAGGCCCTCGCCGAGATGTTCGGCCTGCCCCAGAGCCGCGTGAGGATCGTCGTGCCCTACGTGGGCGGAGCGTTCGGATGCCGCGAGCTCATCCCGGCGGCGCCGATCGCGTCGGTGCTGTCCCGCAGGTGCGGGGTGCCCGTGCGCGTCGTCTTCTCGTCGGAGGAGACGGCGCGGACCTCGTCGCGCAACGCCGGCCGCGTGAGGATCGAGACCGCCGTGATGAAGGACGGCACGCTCGTCGGCCGCCGGGCGGAGATCCACCTCGACACCGGCGCCTACACCGATCAGGGCTCGCGCGTATCGAAGAAGGCCGGCTATCGCGTCGTGGGTCCCTATCGCATTCCCCACGTCGAGGTGAACAGCTACGCGGTGTTCACCAACACGGTGTCGGCCGGCTCGTATCGCGGCTTCGGAACGCCCGAGGTCTGCTGGGCCTACGAGTCCCAGATGGACATCATCGCGGCCCGGCTCGGCATGGATCCGCTCGAGCTCCGCATGAAGAATCTGCTGAAGCGTAACGAGGAGTACGCGCAGGGCGACCGGCCGATCGACAGCGATCTCGATCTGGCGCTCGAGACCATCGCCAAGGAGGTCGGTTGGCACGTGACCCGCGAGTCCGGCGAGGGCGCCGGCCTCGCCTGCGCGGTCAAGGACGGCGGCGGGACGCGCACGTCATCGACGGCGATCGTGAGGCTTCACCAGGACGGCAGCGCCACCGTGCTCGCCAGCTCGGCGGAGATCGGTCAGGGCGTGCAGAGCGTGCTCGGCCAGATCGCCGCCGCGGAGCTGGCGCTCGACCCGGCCCGCGTCAGCGTCACCGCACCCGACACCGGCGTCACGCCGTTCGATCAGCGCACGAACGCGAGCCGCGCGACGTCGCTGCTCGGCCACGCCGTGCAGGAGGCGGCCTCGCGCGTGGCCGAGCAGGTCCGCGCCATCGCCGGCGAGGCCCTCGGCGTGAGCGCTGAGGCCTGTCGCCTGGAGAACGGCGGAGTCATCGCGAACGGGCAACGGCTCACGTTCGGCCAGGTCATCCAGCGCTTCTTCCGCGATGCCGGCGGCGAGCTGATCGGCCACGGCTATCAACGCCCGGCGACGGGCCTCAACGCGCTCGGCGCCACCGCGAGCTTCTGGGAGATCGGGCTGGGCGCGGCAGTCGTGACGGTCGATCGCGAGACGGGAGCCATCACGCTCCATCGCTACGTCTCGCTGTCCGATCCCGGCCGCGCGATCAATCCCGCTGGCGTCGAGGGCCAGGACCTCGGCGGCGCCATGCAGGGCCTTGGCCCGGCGCTCTTCGAGGCGATGGTCTACGACGACGGCCAGCTCGTGAACGGCAGCATGATCGACTACCGGTTGCCGCTGTTCTCCGATCTGCCGCCGTCGTTCGACGCGCTGATCATCGAGGGCGGGGGAGGCCCCGGGCCGCACGGAGCCAAGGGTGTCGCCGAGGGCAGCATCATCACCGTCGCGCCGGCACTGGCCAACGCGGTCTTCGCCGCCACCGGTGTGAGGCTTCGAGATTTGCCGATGACGCCCGAGCGCGTCTGGCGCGCTTTGCGCGACGCCGAGTCGGCATCGCCGAAGAAGGGGACCGGCCGATGAAACACGTCTTCACAGCTCTCGTGGTCGGCAGCGCGCTGTGGCTCGGCAGCGGCGTCGCCTCGGCCCAGGCGCCGAAGATCAAGGTCGGGCGCACCACCGGCGCCAGCGGCTTCCACCTGCCCACCTACGTCGCGATGGACCGCGGGCTCTTCAAGGCGGAGGGACTCGACGCCGAGTTCGTGAACATGACGGCCGGGGAGCTGGCGCGGGCCGCCGTCGCGAAGGAAGTCGACTTCGCTCCCGTGCCGGGCGCGAGCGCCGAAGCGATGCTGAAGGGCGCGCCGCTCGTGTTCGTGGTCGGCGAATCGCTGGTGTCGCAGTGGACGCTGACGACCGCGCCCGGCATCAAGAGCGTCGAGGACCTGCGCGGCAAGACGCTCGGCTTCGGCCGGCCGGGATCCGCCGACTACGGCGAGCTCGTCGTCGTCCTCGGCAGGTTCTTCAAGATGGAAGCGGGCAAGGACTACAAGATCATCAACTTCCGCGGCGAGCCCGAGCGAGTGGCCGCGATCATCGCTGGCTCGATCCAGGGCGCGGCGCTGTCGTTCCCGCACGCCGCGCGCGCCGAGGCCGAGGGGCTGAAGATTCTCGTCAAAGCCGGCGATCACCTGCCGCGCCTCGGCGGCACGATCAGCACCCACAAGGACACCGTGCGCGATCGGCGCGATGCGGTCCGTCGCTTCATCCGGGCCGTCGCGCGGTCGACCGACTACATCCGCACCGAGAAAGCGGGGACGCTCGAGGTCATCCAGAAGCACTTCCAGCTCGAGGGTCGCGTGGCCGAGGGCTTCTACAACCAGATCCGAGACAAGTTCGCGCCTCAGATCCCGAAAGACCTTTTCCGCCAGCTCTTCGACTCGGTCGCGACGCCCGAGCTCGGCTGGCCCAAGGACAAGCCGTTGCCCGACGTCGAGCAGTTCGTCGCTCGCGATCTCCTGGCCTCGACGCTCCGCGAGCTGGGCAAGCCGGTAAACGAATGAGCCTGCTGACGAGCGCTCCGCTCCATCTGACCTATGCCGGCGGGCTCTACGACCGCACCGCCCCGCTCGCGACGGGAGAGGTCCGGCCGGAAGGCATCGACCTGAACTACGTGCCCGTCGTTCCGCCGGAGGCGTTCTGGCGGCAGCTCAAGCACAACGAGTTCGACGTCTCCGAAATGTCCTGCGCCAACTACCTCACCGTGTTCTCGCGTGGCGACCGGCGCTTCATCGCCATTCCCGTCTACCCCTCGCGCACGTTTCGCCACTCGGCGGTCTACATCAATCCGGCGAACGGCATCAAGCGCCCCGAAGACCTCAAGGGCCGGCGCATCGGGTGCGCCGAGTACTACATGACGATG
>QHTB01000104.1 GCA_003220615.1 Candidatus Rokuibacteriota bacterium | reverse complement strand
GGGGCTACAGTCCCACTCGCGGGGGATGGGCGTTGCAGTTCGATGGATGTCAAAGCAGATCTCGATGTGTGGCTCTTCCCTCGCGCGCGCCCCAGCTGTCCAAGTCGTGACTACGCGATCCAGACCGACTTGATGTTGACGAACTCGCGGATGCCGTACTCCGAGAGCTCCCGCCCGTAGCCCGAGCGCTTGATCCCGCCGAAGGGCAGACTCGGATCGGACTTGACGACGCCGTTCACGAAGACTGAGCCAGCCTCGATCTGCGCCGCCATGCGCTCGGCGCGCGCGCGATCCTGCGTCCAGAGCGAGGCGCCGAGACCAAAGGCCGAGTCGTTGGCGAGGCGAACGGCATCGGCCGCGTCCTTGGCGCGGATGACGGCGGCGACGGGCCCGAAGGTCTCTTCGTCGAAGGCCGGCATCCCCTTGTCCACGGCCGCGAGCAGGGTCGGCGGATAGAAGGCCCCCTTGCCGGCCGGGACCTCGCCGCCCAGGAGAAGCTTGGCCCCACGCTTGACCGACTCCGCGACCTGCTCGTGGAGCGAGTCCCTGAGATCAAGACGAGCTTGGGGTCCGACCTGGGTCCCGCGCACCAGGGGGTCGCCCATGCGGCGGGAACGGAGCTCGTCGAGAAACCGGTCGAGGAACTGGTCGGCCACGGGCTCGACGACGATGAAGCGCTTGGCGGCGATGCAGCTCTGGCCGCTGTTGATGAGCCGTGCCTCGGCCGCGGTCCTGGCCGCGGCGGCGAGATCGGCGTCCGCCAGGACAATGAAGGGATCGCTTCCGCCGAGCTCGAGCACGGTCTTCTTCAGCTCGCGGCCGGCCTGCTCCGCGACCTTGCTACCCGCGCGGTCGCTGCCTGTCAGCGTCACGGCCACGATGCGCGGATTCGCGATAAGCGCGGCGACCGCCGACGACCCGACGAGCACGGTGGAGAAGAGTCCGCGCGGGAAGCCCGCCTCCCGGAAGACCTCCTCGATCGCCAGCGCGCACCGCGGCACGTTGGAGGCGTGCTTGAGGACGCCAGCATTCCCGGCCATTAGGGCGGCCGCGGCGAAGCGGAACACCTGCCAGAAGGGAAAGTTCCACGGCATCACGGCAAGCACGGGCCCGAGGGGATCGAAGCGGACGTAACTCCGCGAGGCCTCCGTCTCGCGCGGCTGCTCGGCGAGCAAGGCCTCGGCGTGATCCGCTCGCAGACCCAGGCGCACTTGTCGACCTCCGCCTCGCCCTGAACGATCGGCTTGCCCATCTCGAGGGTCATCGTGCGGGCGTATTCGGCCCTGCGCGTTCGAAGGGTTTGCGCGGCTTCTCGCATCCTCTGCGCCCGCCTCGCGAAGGGGACCTCCCGCCACTGGAGGAACGCCGCGTGTGCCCCCGTGAGAATTCGGTCGAGCTCCTGGCCGGAGGTCTCTTTGAAACTTTCGAGGATCTCGCCGGTGGCGGATTGATGGACTGAATGCTCATCGACTTCTCCGCACTGGCACTTTGCTCAAGAACGCGCTGACGGCGGGATCTGCATAGACGCCATAGGCGTCGACCAAGGTCCCTCGGATTCCGCCTTCGGTTTCAATCGCGTACACGATCGACATGTCGTCTGGGTCAGAGACGCCCTCGAAGCGGCGGTACTCTCGGATGACAACTTCGTCCGGCCGAAATATCTTCTGCATCTTGGTGGTGCGAAGCTCATTCCCGACCACCGCGAGGCTCTCGGTGAAGCCACGCCGCGCGAGGTCATCGATCGCACTGGCGAGTGTTTGGTCGTCCGTTTCAGTTGCCATGCGCGGAGCCTCTCCGGCCAACGCGATCAAACCGGAACCGAAGCGGTCGCGCGAGGACGGAACGGACCACTCGTGACACTCATCGCCGTCGTCCGCGGACGATCGCCTCAGCCGCTCGCTGCTCCGACGCTATCTCCAGTGCCAGGGAGTCGACACAGAGGTGTTCGGCAACGGGTCTGCAACCGGCAGGCGGTGGGACGCGATCACCTCGAGCCCCCCGAGTGTGAGAACCAGCAATGCGACGACGATCAAGAAGACTACGCGCATCGCTCGATGCCCTCCCTTCCGACATCTATTCCTGACATTGAGATGCGCGCGGGTGATGAGAGGATGCTCGCGCTGTGCCTGCGAAGATATCATCCGAGTCAGGAGCCTCGGCGAGATCACGCGGGTCTTTGGGGTAGTGCACGCGCGCGCGGATCCACGTCTCGATGTGCATCGGCTCCTTCCCTGCGTGATCGCCGTGCGTGGCGCGGCGCGCCAGCACCGCTACTGTTCGCCCGCAATCATCGCGGCTGTCGACCCTTGGACAGACCGATCACGACGGACTGCCTCAGCCAGCCACCCGACTTCTTCTTCTCGGTGCGCTGCGCGGCCGCCCCCGCCTCCGTCCTCGACCCGGCCCCCGCCTCTTGACGGCGACATACAGCAAGTGAGCGAGCCGTCGTTGGGCGTCAGCCCATGCCTTCGTACACAACTCGCGGAGCACCTTGTCTTGAGCGCGGGCCCAGAGCGGACGCGCGGCCTCCAGGGCTCTTCTCCCTTTAGATGTGAGTTTCATCGCCCTGATGCGCGCGTCGGGGTGCGAAGCACGCTCGATCACACCATCGCGCTCCAGGAGGTTGAGGCTGCGCGTCAGCGTTGTCTGGTCGATGGCCAGCGTGTCCTCGAGCTGCTTCAGGTTCGCCTCGCCTATGCGCCCGATGGTCGCGAGAATGCTGAACTGAGTTACCCGCAGACCGCTCGGCCGCAGGACGTCGTCGTAGAGTTGCGTCACCGCGCGAGTGACCATCCGGAGCGTATTGCAGACACGGGGCGACAGCCATCCGAGGTCCTGTCCAGCTGGCAGCTTGATGCCGTGTCGAGTCATGGACGTCATCCTACCCAACCACCGCCGTACCAGGCCAGTACATCATATGTAGATACATCTTAATGCGTGCATTGCATCGGATTTGCGAATCTCTCGGGCTCCGACCGCCATCCTAGTGCATAGGAGGACCGGCAAGATGAGTCTGAGTCGAGATCACGGATTGGCCGAGACGATCCACCTGACCGAGCGGAACTTCGATGAGGCGCTGGTCGCGACCCAGGGCCTCGTGATGGTCGACTTCTGGGCTGAGTGGTGCGGCCCGTGCCGGGCGATCGCGCCGGTCCTCGAGGAGCTGGCCGCGGAAGCTGGGGTGACGCTGATGAAGGTCAACGTCGACGAGAATCACGGGTTGGCGGCTCGCTACGGGATCCAGTCGATCCCGACGATCCTGTTCTTCAAGGAGGGCGCGGTCGTCGACCGGGTCGTCGGTGCGGCGCCCAAGGCCGTGCTGCAGAGCATCGTGAACGCGCGAGCCTGAAACAGCATCGGCATGGCTGTCGAGATCCCGCGATACCTGGCCGACCCCGAACAGGGCGTGACACTGCGCAACGGCGCCTCCGTGCGCGTCCGCGCGATCCGCCCCGACGACGAGTCTCGTCTGATGGCGCTGTGCCGTCGCCTGAGCCCGCGGACGGTGTACCAGCGATTCTTCTCTGTTCGGCGGCTCCTTCCCGAGGAGGCTCACGCCTTCGCCAACGTCGACTATCGCCAGCGGATGGCGGTCGTCGCCGAAGTCGACGACGGACCGGAGCCCGAGCTGGTCGGAGTGGCGCGGTACGGCCCTTCCGACGAAGGGACAGCCGACATCGGTCTCGTCGTGGCGGACGCCTGGCAGGGACTCGGCCTCGGCTCGCTCCTCCTCGAGGAGATCCTTCGTGCGGGAGAGCAGCGCGGCATCCATCAGTTCAGCGCCGACGTGCTGACGGACAATCGCCGCGCGCTCCGCTTGCTCGCCCGGCACGCGGCGATCACGCGGCGGACGGTGGCCAGTGGCGTCACCAGCGTCGTGTTCGGTCGCCGTGCGGACTCCGCCCTCGAGGCCACGAGCCACGGAAGCTCCTAGCATGCGACTCGCGGTGCTCGGATCGGGTGGGATCGGCGGATATTACGGGGCGCTCCTCGCGAAAGGCGGACACGACGTCGCCTTCATCGCGCGCGGGGCCCACCTGGAGGCGCTGCAACAGCGCGGCCTCACGGTGCGCACCCCCGAGGGAGAGTCCACGATCCCCGTCACCGCGGTCGCCGACACCAGGAGCCTCGCTCCCGTCGATCTCGTCCTCTTCTGCGTGAAGTCGTGCGACACGGAGCCCGCAGCTCAGGCGCTGGCGCCGCTAAGGCAGTGTCAGAAAATAACTGAACGAATTTGAGACCACGACCGCTACGCTGGATGAGTGAACGTCACGCGCTGCCGGGCGAAGTACAAAGCCTTGGCGCCAGCGTTGACGGAGCGAGCGCGGCGGATTTGGGCCGCGACGGAGGCCCGGGCAGCAGGGCGTGGCGGCATCACGGTGGTGGCGCGCGCCACGGGGATCGCGTACTCCACGATTCGACGCGGCCTCCAGGAGCTGACCGCGCCACGCCACGTAGCCCCGCAGCGGATTCGGCGACCCGGCGGCGGCCGCAAGAAGACGCTGGTGAAAGATCCGACCCTGCTGACCGATCTCGAAGGGTTGGTGGAGCCGACCGCGTCGGGACATCCGGAGTCGTCGCTGCGCTGGACGTCGAAGAGCGTGCGGCACCTTACGGAGGCGCTCCAGAGCATGGGCCACGCCGTCAGCCGCCAGTTGGTGGCCGAGCTGCTGGCCGCGGCGGGCTACAGTCTGCAGGCCAATCGCAAGACGCGCGAGGGGCCGAACCATCCAGACCGCGATGCGCAGTTCCGGTACATCAACCAGCAGGTGCGGCGGTTTCAAGCCACCGCGCAACCCGTCATCTCCGTCGACACGAAGAAAAAGGAACTGGTCGGCGACTTCAAGAACGCGGGACGCCAGTGGCGGCCGCAAGGCCAGCCCGAGCCGGTTCGGGTCCATGACTTCCTCATCCCGGAGCGCGGCAAGGCGATTCCCTATGGGGTCTACGATCTCACGCGCAACGCCGGGTGGGTCAGTGTGGGCATTGATCACGACACGGCGACCTTCGCGGCGCGGACGATCGGGCGATGGTGGCGCAAGATGGGCCGGCCCCGCTATCGGCGCGCGCGCTCGTTGCTTATCACCGCGGACGCCGGCGGCAGCAATGGAGCGCGCGTGCGGCGGTGGAAATGGGAACTGCAACGGTTGGCCAACCGCACGCGCTTGGCGATCACCGTCTGTCACCTCCCGCCCGGGACCAGCAAGTGGAACAAGATCGAGCACCGACTCTTCTCGTACATCAGCACCAACTGGCGCGGCCAGCCGCTCGTGAGTCTCGCGGTGATCGTCAATCTCATCGGCTCCACCCGCACCGCGGCCGGGCTGCGCGTGCGGTGTGAGCTCGATCGCGGGGCCTATCCGAAAGGCCAGGACGTCACGGACTCCGAGATGGCCACGCTCAACCTCGTGCCCCATCGCTTCCATGGCGACTGGAACTACACCATTCACCCGCGGCGTGGACGGAAGTAATTCGTTCACTTATTCCCTGACACTGCCTAAGGGCCCGGGACACGGCCGTGGTCACCCTCCAGAACGGTCTCGACAACGTCGAAGCGATCGCCTCCGTCGTTGGCTCCGGGGCCGTGCTCGTCGGCGCGGTCTACATCGCGGTCCAGCTCGCCGGCCCCGGTGTCGTCCTTCGCACCGGCGGCCAAGGCAGGATCGTCTTCGGCGAGCCCAGCGGGGCCATGACCGAACGCGTTCAGCGAATCGCCGGCGCATTCGAGCAGAGCCGCATTCCTCACGAGGTCGCGACCGACATCCATCGCGTGCTGTGGGAGAAGTTCCTGTTCATCGCCGGCGTCGGTGGCGTGACGGCGCTCGCGCGCTCGGGCATTGGTCCGCTCCTCGCGAGCCCCGAGAGCCGCCTGCTCCTCACCACCGCATGCGAGGAGATCGCGGCCATTGCGCTGGGGGAAGGGGTTCCGCTTCCGGCACACGCCGTGGATCGCGTCATCCAGCAGGCCGCGGCGTTGCCCGCGCAATGGCGATCGTCGATGGCCCGAGACCTCGCCGACGGCCGTCGGCTCGAGGTCGAGGCACTGAGCGGCGCGGTCGTTCGGCGTGGCCTGAAGCTCGGCATCCCGACACCGGTCCATCGGACGATCGCCGCCTGCCTGTCGGTTCATCAGCCATCAGTACCGACGACGTCACACACACGCGCGCACTCGGCCATTCAGGCCTAAGCGGGAGACTTCCATGCGACTCGCAGACAAAGTAGTCATCGTAACCGGTGGAGGAACCGGCATCGGCGCCGCCATTGCCACGACGTTCGCGCGTGAAGGAGCGAAGGTGACGATCACTGGCCGCCGCAAAGAAATCCTCGGCGAGATCGCCGACGCGATCGCCGCGGCCGGCGGCCACGCGCTCGCCGTGCCGGCCAGTGTCACCGATGAAGCCGACGTTCAGCACGCCGTGCAGGCAACGCTCGCGAGATTCGGCCGCGTCGACGTGCTCGTCAACAACGCCGGAAGCGTGTTGCACGCCGGCCCGCTGCACGAAACGGCCGATGAGATCTGGGACGGCGTGATGGACGTGTTCCTCAAGGGCGTGTTCCGCTTCTCACGGGCGGTGATCCCTCACATGCAGCGGCAGGGCGGCGGCTCGATCGTCAACATCGGCTCGGTCCTCGGGCTGAAGGCCTCCCTGGCTTTTCCCGTCCACCCGTACGCCGTGGCGAAGGCGGGCGTGGCCATGCTCACGAAAACGATCGCCGTGCACTACGCGAAGGACGGGATCCGCTGCAACTGCGTCGCACCCGCAGTCACCGAGACGCCACTGATGGAATCACGGCTGAAGGATGCCGCGGTGCGAACGGCCATGGAGGCTCGAGTACCGCTCGGTCGGCTCGGCAGTCCCGACGACGTCGCGCAAGCCGCCCTCTACCTCGCGTCGGATGACGCCACGTGGACGGCCGGGACGATCCTCACGGTCGACGGCGGAATCATGGCGCAGTAGGGACTCGCCTGGAAGGAAAAGCGCGATTCATGGAAGCCGAGGTTGGAAGTATTGACGCCGTGATGTCCCCGAACGGCAGCAGCGGGCGTGCCGGCACTGGATCTCGGAGCGATGACGCGGCGCCGCCGGCGACGGCGCCGCGCTTCGACGCGCGAACCCGCGTGCTGCTCGAAGGGCCCATCGTGAGCACGCTCCTGCGGCTCGCGACGCCCAACGTGCTGGTCATGTTCGTGCAGGCGTCCGTGGGACTCATCGAGACATATTTCGTCGGCAAGCTCGGCACCGATGCACTGGCCGGCGTCGCGCTGGTCTTCCCCGTACTCATGCTGATGCAGATGATGTCAGCGGGGGCCATGGGCGGTGGGATCTCGTCCGCGATCGCCCGCGCGCTCGGCGCCGGACGCCGCCGCGACGCCAATGCGCTGGCCGCCCATGCGCTCGCCATCGCCGTCGGTTTCGGGCTCCTGTTCATGCTCGCCGTGCTGGGGAGCGGCCGATGGCTCTACAGTGCGATGGGCGGGAGCGGCGCGTCCCTCACCGCGGCGCTGACCTATTCCACTGTGGTCTTCTCGGGGGCGATCCTGATCTGGGTCTTCAACTCGCTCGCGAGCGTGATCCGCGGCACCGGCAACATGGCGGTTCCGGCCGTGGTCACATCTGTCGGCGCGGCGGCGCTGATCCCCCTGTCCCCGTGCCTCATCTTCGGCTGGGGATTGTTCCCGCGTCTCGGCGTCGCCGGTGGCGCCGTCGCGGTGATCGCCTTCTATGTCGCCGGAAGCGTCGCGCTGGTCGCGTATCTTCGCACCGGGCGCAGCGTCGTCCGTCTCTCCTTCGCTGACGTCCGCTTCCGGTGGCCGCTCTTCCGCGACATTCTGCGAGTGGGCGCAGTGGCTGCCCTGATCACCGTCCAGACGAATCTCACGATCGCGATCGCGACCGGATTCGTCGGCCGCTTCGGGCCCGCGGCGATCGCGGGCTACGGCACCGGCTCGCGCCTCGAGTACCTTCTGGTCCCTCTCGTGTTCGGGCTCGGTGGCCCGCTCGTCGCCATGGTGGGAACCAACATCGGGGCGGGCCGGCGTGACCGCGCGCTGCGCGCGGCCTGGATCGGCGCCGGGATCGCCGCGGGCCTCACGGAGATCATCGGGCTCTGTGCCGCCGCCGTCCCGCACGCGTGGCTTTCGCTGTTCGACACGGACCCGGCGATGCTCGACGCCGGCTCGCGCTATCTGCGCGCGGTCGGACCGTTCTATGGTCTCTTCGGACTCGGCCTCGCGTTGACCTTCGCATCGCAGGGCGCCGGGCGGCTCCTCTGGCCACTGCTCGCGAACATGACGCGGCTTCTCATCGCGGCCGGCGGTGGCTGGCTGGCCCTGCGATGGAGCGGCGACGTCTCGTATGTCTTCGTCGCGCTCAGTGCCGCGCTTGCCGCGTACGGGCTGTTGAACGCCGGAGCTGTCGCCGGCGGCGCCTGGTTCGGCCCGATCGCCTGGCCACGGCCGCGCGTTCGAGAATCGCGAAGACTCCGATCGACCTCATAAGGGACAGGAGGGAACGCCACGATGAATCGAATACATCCGAAGCCCGGTAGAGAGTTTATCCTCGCGCTGGGAATGGTGCTCGGACTCGGCGTGAGTCCGGTCGCTGCCCTGCCCTCAACGCCGGCCGCCGGAATCGGTGGGTCGTCGGGAGTGTCTCCGGTGAATCGAGCGATCTTCGCTGGCGACCTCGACGCGGCCAACCGCCTGACCGGGCTCGGCGAGCGGTACATCGAGCAGCACGCGCTCGCCGACGCGGAGGCCGCGTTTCGCGGCGCGCTGGCGATTGTCGAGGCCGCGCTCGGCCCAACGGATCGCGGCTGGCCGACAGCATGACGGCGCTCGCCGACGTGCGCTCCGAGCGGCGGGACTTCGCGGGGGCCGAGACCCTCTATCGGCGTGCGCTCGCCGTCGTCGAGACGGCGTACGGGTCGGAGGACCCCCGAGTAGCGGTCCCGTAAGGGCGTGGCGTGTGGTGCTGTGGTCGAACCGGGCCTTGACCTCGTAAGCGCCCCTCAATAGACTCCGGTCAACTAGTCGACCCGGAGATCCCCAATCTGCGACGATCCGCAGTGCCCCCGAGGGAGGAAGCGATGGCCAAGCCAAAGAGTCCGACCAGCCCGTCCCGTCGCAGAGTGATCGTGGGCGCCGCTGCCGGTGCTGCCCTCCTCGGCGCGCCGGCGATTGTGCGCTCGCAGCAACCGAGGCGATTCCTGCGCCCGCTCGTCGCGGGGCTGAACGCCAAGGAAGGCGATCCGAGCTACGAGTCGATCTCCCGCATTCCAAAGATCCTGCGCGAGAAATACAACGTCCACCTCGACATCCAGGTTCATCCGAGCTCGGTGCTCGGCACCGACATCCAGCAGATCGAGTCGGTGCAGACCGGCTTCATCGACATTGCTTCGAACGTCACCGCGCAGTGGGCCAGCTTTTCCGACGCGTTCACCTTCGTCGACCTGCCGTACGCGATCACGAGCTGGGAGATGTTCCTCAGACTCGCGAAGTCGGATCTCTGGCGCCAGCAGGCGGCGAAGTTCGAGGCAAAGACGCCCCTCAAGGTGCTGCCGCCGGTCGGCTCGGGCGGCTACCGGCTGCTCTGGAACAGAGCGCGGCCGACGCCGACGCCGGCGGCCGTCAAGGGGATCAAGTACCGCACGACCACCTCGAAGCTGGAGATCGAGCTGGTGCGCGCGTGGGGCGGCAACCCGACCCCGATGGCGTGGACCGAGACCTACAACGCGCTGTCGAGCGGCGTGGTCGAAGGCATTCACGTGCAGCCGATCTGGACCTTCCGGTTCAACATGCACGAGGTTCTCAAGTACGCGACCGAAGTCGATGCCATCTTCGCGGTCCAGTTCCAGGTGCTGAACAAGAACACCTGGAACCTGATGCCGCCCGATATCCAGACGGCATTCATGGCCGCGGCGCAGGAGGCCGCCGACCAGGGCAATCAGATCGACCGCGAAGGCGAGGTCACCTTCAAGCAGAAGCTGAAGGACGCCAAGATGGACATCTACGTGCCGAGCCGAGCCGAGAAAGCGCAGTGGCAAAAGATCGGCGAAGCAGTCTGGGAAACGCAAGGCAAGGGGATCGATCCCGCCGTCATCAAGTCGATGATCGCGCTGCGCTGATGCCTCGATGAAGCAGTTGGACCGGCTGCTCGAGGTACTCGACGCTCTGGCGCGCTGGGTAGCGATGGCGCTCGCCACCATCATCATCGCCATCCTGTTCGTGCAGATCTTCTACCGCTACGTCCTCAATACCTCGATCGTCTGGTCCGAGGAGGTGGCGACCTGGTGCCTGGTGTGGCTGGTGTTCCTGGGATCGGCCGCGATCATGCGGCGCTGGGAGCATGTCCACATCCCGATGCTGATCCGGCGGCTGCCGCTTGGCGCGCGGCCCGGTGTCATCATCTTCGTCAAGCTCGCGACCTGCCTCGCCGTGACGCTCGTCGCCTATTACGGATTGCGATGGGTGCTCGGGCCGGGCCATATCAGCTCGCAGACGAGCGGCATCAGCACGCACTGGATCAAGCTCGCGGTGCCGATCGGTGCGGGATTGATGGCGCTCTTCGCGCTGCGCGGCGCGCTCGAGGACGTCGGGCGTTGGCGCAGGGGAGAAATGGAGTATTTCCGCACCTACGGAGACCTCGAGCTGGGAGACGCGGACGCGCAAGCTGGGGTCCGCGCCGCGGCGCCGGGCACCTAGACAATATGGAAGGACCGGCCTGACCTATTGCACAGTCGTGGGTTGTTCCGGGCAGGAACAGAGCCACATGCAAAAGGAGGCCGGTCGTGGACAAGGATACTACCTACGTGGCGCTCGATGACAGCAAGCGGAAGATCGTCGCAGGGATCTTGCGTCCCAGCGACACGCAACCCGAGCTTCGCGAGATCGCGAACGACGCACGCCAGATCCGCCGCCTGTTCGAGCGGCTCAAGCGCGAAGGGCCGGTGGCGGCGTGCTACGAAGCTGGAGTGTCCGGCTACGATCTCCACCGTCAGATCACCGGGCTCGGCGTCGCCTGCGCGGTCATTGCGCCAGCGCTGACCCCACGACGCCCCGGGCAGCGGATCAAGACCGACCGCCGGGACGCCGCGAAGCTCGTGCGACTGTTCCGCGCTGGCGAGCTCACCGCCATCCACGTCCTCGACGAGAGCGAGGAGGCCGTGCGCGATCTCGTCCGCTGCCGCGACGACATCCGCCGCGATGTTCTCCGCTGGCGGCATCGCGTGCTCAAGCTCCTGGCCCGCCACGGGCGCGCCTACCTCACCGGCAAGAACTGGAGCCACGCCCACTGGCGATGGATCCGTGAGCAGCGGTTCGAGCTGCCGCCGCTCCAGCGCGCGTTCGAGGCCACCGTGTTCGCGCTGGAGCAAGCGCTGGCGCGGCAGGCGGAACTCGACAAAGAACTCGAGGCCCTTGCCGCCACCGCGCCCTATCGCGAGCCCGTGGGCTGGCTCCGCTGCTTCCGCGGGATCGACACGCTGTCGGCGATCATCCTTCTGGCCGAGGTCGTGGACTTCCAGCGCTTCCGCCGGCCGCGCGAACTCATGGCCTACCTCGGGCTCGTGCCGAGCGAGTACTCCTCGGGCGAGACGCAGCGCCGCGGAGCGCTGACCAAAGCCGGCAACAGTCACGCCCGGCGCGTCCTGGTCGAGGCCGCCTGGCACTATCGGCACCGACCCACCATCGGCCGCGCGCTGGCGAACCGCAGCCAGGGCCAACCCGACGAGATCGTCAGCCACGCGTGGCGGGCGCAACAGCGCTTGCATCGCCGCTACCGGCATCTCCTCGGCCACGGCAAGCGAACGCCGGTCGCCGTGGCGGCGGTCGCACGCGAACTGGTGGGGTTCATCTGGGCCGCCATGACTCGACACGAGAGCCGGCGCCAAGCCGCGTAACCATCGTGACCGAAGCGAGAAGAGGTCGAGGGTAGTGGCTCCGAGATTCCCGAGCGGCGTCGGCCACGGCGCGATGCGAGCACGACTGGAGAGTCCTCGCGCTAGCTATGCGACGCCCGGTTTCCGGATCGGGACGACTCGCGCCCCTAGACGGAGGCAGCTCCCGACGAAGCGGTGTCATGCGGCTCTGCTCTTCGGAGCAACCCGCGCATATCAGCCTGATTCGTCGTCGAAGCCGCTCCATCGTCAGCCGCGCGCCGGCGTCCTCGGGAAATCGTCCATGCCGACCCGAGAGATACTCGGACGTCAGCATCGACCAAGAGATCGAGGGTGCCGTCACAAACCGCTTGACGGCTGGTCCTTCCATATCAGCTAGGGCCTGCGGTGGACCTGGTCGCGTTCTACCTGCTCCTGCCGTTCCTGCTGCTGCTCGCGCTGGGCGTGCCGATCGCGTTCAGCATCTCGCTCGCCTGCGCCCTGTTCCTCCTGTTCTCCGGGACGCGGATCCCGACGACGGTGCTCGCGAGCGAGATGTACGGCGCGGTCGATTCCTTCACGCTGCTCGCGCTGCCGACCTTCGTGCTCGCCGGCGAGCTGCTCAACCGCTGCGAGCTCACCGACAAGCTGATCGAGTTCTGCCAGCGGCTCGTGGGCTGGATCCGCGGCGGGCTGGCGCACGTCACTGTCACCGCCAGCATGCTGCTGTCCGGAATCACCGGCTCGACGCTGTCGGATGCCGCGACCATCGCGCCGATCATGATCCCGAGCATGATCAAGGAGAAGTACCCGCGCGAGTTCGCCGGCGCGCTCGTCGCCTCGGCGTCGGTCATCGGCGCGATCATCCCGCCGTCGATACCCCTCGTGATCATCGGCGCGCAACTCGGCATTTCGATCGGCGGGCTGCTGGTCGGCGGCATCCTTCCGGGAATCGTCGTCGGAATCACCCTGATGATCGCCTCCTACGTCGCTGCGCGCCTGGGCGGATTCGGAGCAATCCGCCGCTTCGAAGGGTTTCGCCCGCTCGCTCGCAGCACCTGGATCGCGCTGCCGGTGCTGGTGATCCCGGTATTGCTCCTCGGCGGAATGATGTCGGGAATCTTCTCCCCGACGGAAGCCGGGACTGTCACCGTCCTCTATACCATCGTCGCCGGCATGTTCTTCTACCGAACGCTCTCGGTCACGAAGCTCGTCGATTCGCTCAAGGCGACTGCCTGGGTCAGCGCCTCGGCGTTGATTATTGTCGCCGCCGCCGTCGTGCTGGGCCGCATCATGACCTTCCATCGCGTGCCGCAGGCCCTGGTCGAGCTGATGGTCGCCATCACGCAGGACAAGCTCGCGCTGCTGCTCCTGGTGATCCTGCTGTTCATCATCGTCGGCATGTTCATGGACGCGGTGGCCAACATGGTGATCCTCGGCCCGTTGCTCTACCCGCTATGCGTGCAGGTGCTCGGGATGCATCCGATCCAGTACGGCATGTTCCTCATGGTCGGCCTGCTGCTCGGCGTGCTGACGCCGCCGGTGGGGCTGGTGCTGTTCATCGTGGCGCCGATTGCGCGGTTGACGCTCGAGCGCCTATCCTTGGCTGTGCTGCCGTACCTCGCGCTCGAGTTCGTGATCCTGTTCGTCATCGCGACGGTCCCGGAGCTCACGCTCGCGCTGCCGCGTCTCGCCGGCTACGTTACATAGAGGAAACATGGATCTCGGACTCGCCGGCAAGCGAACGCTCATCACGGGCGCATCCCGCGGCATCGGCAAGACGATTGCCGTGCACTTTGCCGAGCAGGGCTGCGACCTCTACCTGACTGCGCGCTCGCGCGAGGCGCTGGAGGCGGTCCGCGACGAGATCCGCGCCCGTCATTCCCGCGACATCGCGATCCACGCCTGCGACATGATGGAGCGCGGCTCGGTTGCGGCGCTGGCCGAACGCTTCGCCGACGCCGAGATCCTGGTCAACAACGCCGGCGCGACGCCGACCGGGCCGATCGAGGAGGCGACCGAGGACAAGTGGCGCGAGGGGCTGGAGCTGAAGGTGATCGCGACAGCCCTCCTCACCCGCGAGCTCTACCTCCGCATGTGCGCGCGCAAGCGCGGCGTCATCGTCAACGTGATCGGCAACTGCGGTGAGCGCCCCGACCCTGAGATCATCGTCGCGACCATCACCAATTCCGGGCTGATGGCGTTCACCCGTGCGCTCGGCTCCGTCAGCCCCGACAAGGGCGTGCGCGTGCTCGGCGTGAATCCCGGGCCGACGCTGACCGCGCGCCTCGAAATGCTGATGAAGAAGAAGGCGCAGGACCGCACCGGCGATGCCGGGCGCTGGACCGAGCTCGTCGCGCCGCTGCCCTTCGGCCGCGCGGCGACTCCGGAGGAAGTCGCCGATCTCGTTGTCTTCGCCGCCTCCCCCCGCGCGTCTTACGTGTCCGGCACCGTGCTCACGGTGGACGGCGGCGTCAGCGCGCGCGGCCACCTGTTCTAGCGCATGGCACGGGTCGGGGTGGATGTCGGCGGCACGCATATCGACTTCGTGCTGATCGACGACAAGCGCGGCGAGATGGTCGTGCACAAGGTGCCGACCCCGGCGCGCGACCCCTCGACAGGCGCAATGGAAGGTCTGCTCGAGCTGTGCCGGCAGGCCGCCATAGCGCCCGGCGAGATCGACTATTTCATGCACGGCACCACCATCGCCACCAACATCGTCCTGGAGCACAACGGCGCGAAATGCGGCCTGATCACGACCGAGGGCTTCCGCGACGTGCTGCACATCGCCCGCCACAAGCGGCCGCACAATTTCAGCCTGCAGCTCGATCTGCCGTGGCAGAAGCACGAGTTGGTGCCGCGCCGCGCCCGCAAGACCGTGCGCGAGCGCATCGCGGGCGGCGACAGCGCCGTGCTGGTACCGCTCGACGAGGACGCGGTGCGCCGCGCCGCGCGCGAGCTGCGCGCGGCCGGCGTCGAGTCGATCGCGGTCTGTTTCCTGTTCTCGTTCCTGAACCCGGCCCACGAACGGCGCGCGGCCGAGATCATCGCCGAGGAAGCCCCGGGGATCGCGCTCTCGCTCAGCCACGAGGTCGTCCCGCTGTACCGCGAGTACGAGCGCTTCTCGACCACCTGCCTCAACGCCTACGTCGGACCCAAGAGCGTGCGCTACCTCGAAAACTTCGACCGGGCGCTGCGCGACGTGGGCATGACCGCCGGGCTGCACCTCATGCAGTCGAGCGGCGGCTGCGCCACGCTGGACGCCGCGAAGCGCCGGGTGGTGACCTTGCTCATGTCCGGGCCGGTTGGCGGCCTGCTCGGCGGCATCTGGGTCGGCGCAACCGCCGGATTCTCCAGCGTGATCAGCCTCGACGTGGGCGGCACTTCGGCCGATATCGGGGTCGCGCCCGGCGGCGAGATCCGTTTCAAGCATCTGCTCGACACGCGCATCGGCGCCTATCACGCCATGGTGCCGATGGCCGAGGTCGACACGATCGGCGCCGGCGGCGGCTCGATCGCCTACGTCGATTCGGGCGGGCAATTCCAGGTCGGTCCGCGCAGCGCCGGCGCGGATCCCGGGCCCTGCTGCTACGGCAAGGGCGGCGGGGAGCCCACCGCGACCGATTGCGAGCTGGTCCTCGGTCGCATCGACCCGGCCGGATTCCTCGGCGGGCGCCTGAAGCTCGACGCGGCGCTCGCGCACCGCGCGGTCGAAGCGAAGCTCGCGCGCCCACTCGGCATGAGCGTCGAGGAAGCGGCGCTCGCGGCTATCCGGATCCTCACCCACGGCATGGTGCAGGCGATCGAGTTAAACAGCGTGCGCCGAGGCTACGACCCGCGCGAGTTCGCGCTGGTCGCCTTCGGCGGCGCGGGGCCCCTCGTCGGCTGCGACATCGCGCGCGAGCTCTCGATCCCGGTGGTGATCGTGCCGCCCGCTCCGGGACTGACCTCGGCTCTCGGGCTGCTCACCTGCGATATCGCGTATGACTTCAGCGCGACCCAGATCCAGAATCTCTCGCACCCCGACTTCGAGCGGCTTGCTGCCACGGTCTCGGAGCTCGAGGCGCGGGCACTCGAGCAGCTGGAGCGCGATCGAATCCGCGGCGATCGCGTCACGCTGGTGCGTCACGCCGAGTGCCGCTATGCCGGCCAGGGATACGAGCTGCGCGCCGCCGCGCCGGGCGGCGCGGTGGACGCCGGCTTCGCCGAGGCGCTGAAGAGCTCGTTCCATGCCGCGCATCAGCGCGAGTACGGGCGGCATTTCACGGAGAAGGAGGTCGAGCTGGTGAACCTCAGGGTGGTCGGTGTCGGCCGGATCCCCACCGTCACGCCGAAGACGCTCCCGGAGGGAAGCGAAACGCCCGACGCTCCGGCACGCACCGGAGCCCGCCCTGTCGTTTTCGAGGTCGACGGTAAGCCCGTTCCGCTCGAGGCGAGCGTCTATCTGCGGGCGGCGCTCAAGGCGGGAAACCGGCTTGCCGGACCGGCGGTCGTGCAGCAGATGGATACGACGACCCTGATTCCGCCGCAGGTCGTGGCAACTGTCGACCGGCACGGCAACCTGGTCGTCCGGCTCCAGGAGAAATGATGAGCAAGGCCTGGCCTTACGAAGCAATCGACCGCGTGACCCTGCGCGTCATCGGTGGCGCTTTCAGCGCGATCGCGCGCGAGATGGCCCAGGTGCTCTATCGCATGTCCAACTCGAGCATCATCCGCGAGTCGGAGGACCTGGGCTGCGGGCTCTACGACGCCCACGGCAACGAGC
Organism: Candidatus Rokuibacteriota bacterium; assembly: GCA_003220615.1. GTDB lineage: Bacteria > Methylomirabilota > Methylomirabilia > Rokubacteriales > CSP1-6 > 40CM-68-15. The sequence continues at coordinate 5,155 of QHTB01000104.1, read as the reverse complement.
TCTGCGAGAGCGAATCCTCCCCTATGCACATCGGGTCGCTGCCGGCTTACATCCGCGGGTTCATGCGCAAGCTCGCCGGGCAGATCTACGAAGGCGACATCATCATCCACAACCATCCCTACCACGGCGCCTCGCACTCGCCCGACATGGGCGTGATTGCGCCCATCTTCCATCGCGGCGAGCTGGTCGGCTTCGCCGCGGCAACCGCTCACCTGATCGACGTCGGCGCGGCGGCTCCGGGGCTGAACGTCGACCTGATCGACGTGTTCGCCGAGGGCACGCTCTACGACAGCGTCAAGCTGTACGAGCGCGGCCGGCGGAACGACGCGGTCTGGTCGATCCTGCGCGACAGCGTCCGAACCCCGGATTCCAACGCCGCCGACATCGAAGCAATGATCGCCGCAGTGCGCACGGGAGCCGACCGGTTCCTCAAGCTCGTCGACAGGCATGACCTCGGCGCGGTGATGGGCGCGGCGAACTACTGGATGGACTACTCGGAGCGGCGCCTGCGCGCTGAAATCGCCAGAATCCCGGATGGCGACTACCACGCCGAGAGCTGGCTGGACGACGACGGACGCAACTGGGGCAAGCCGCTCAAGGTCAACGTTACCGTAAGGAAGCGCGGCGATTCCATCCTGATAGACCTCACCGGTTCGGCCGACGAAGTAGAGACGGGCTGTAACGTGCCGTTCGAGGGCTCGCTCCAGGTCGCCTGCTTCTACATCGTGCGCACGCTGCTGCTCGACGAGGTGATGACCGAGGAGTTCATCCCGCAGAACTCCGGCATGTTCCGCCCCGTCGGCGTGCATGCGCCGAAAGGCTGCATCTTCAACCCGAACTTTCCCCGCGCGTGCGTCTCGCGCATGGCGCAGGTGCAGCGCGTGCTCGACTGCGTGATCCAGGCGCTCGCGCCGGTGCTTCGGGAGCAGGCGACCGCGGGAAATTCGGCGCACGTCATGAGCGTCTCTTACAGCGGCTACAGCCCGGCGCAGCAGCAGTACTGGGTCTGCGTGGAGGTGAACGAGGGGAGCTATGGCGCTCGCCGCACCAAAGACGGCCTCGACGCGGTGGACAACCTGATGGCGAACACGCGCAACGTCCCGTGCGAGGAGATCGAGATGCGCTTCCCGTTGCGGGTCGAGCGCTACGAGCTGCGGCCGGAGGCGCCGGGCGCCGGCGAGTGGCGCGGCGGCATCGGCGCGGTGCGCGACGTGCGCTTTCTCGTCGACGGCTTCCTGTCATGCAACGGCGACCGCACGCTCGAAGCGCCGAAGGGCATTTTCGGCGGCGGCGACGGCCTGCCCGCGCAGATCGTCAAGAATCCCGGCCGTGCCGACGAGCAGGTGCTGCCGTCGAAATCCACCGGCCGCAAGCTCAAGTCGGGCGACGTCATCCGCGTGGTCGGGCCCAACGCCGGCGGTTACGGCGAGCCGCGCCGCAGAGAGGCCGGGCGCGTGGCCGCCGACGTTGCCGACGGCCTGATCAGCGTAGAAGCGGCGCGCGAGGTGTACCGCGTCGTGCTCGACCCGGCAACCGGGGCGATCGATCGCGCGGCGACCGACCGACTGCGAGCGACATGAGCTGCGAATCTCTGATTCGCGCAAGCCTGACGCGCATCGACGCGCGCGAACGCGAGGTCGGCGCCTGGGCTTATGTCGACCGCGACGCCGCGCTCGCACGCGCGCGTGCGCTCGACAGCGGTGACCAGACTGGTCTGCGCAGCGGTCTCCTCCACGGTCTGGCCGTCGGCGTGAAGGACATCATCGATACCGCCGACATGCCGACCGAGTACGGCTCACCGATCTACGCCGGAAACCGCCCGCGGCAGGACGCGGCCTGTGTCCAGCGGCTCAAGGCCGCCGGGGCGATCATCCTCGGCAAAACGGTCACCACCGAGTTCGCGTTCGTCCAGCCGGGCGGCACCCGCAACCCGCACGATCTTGCGTGCACGCCGGGCGGCTCGTCGAGCGGCTCGGCGGCGGCGGTCGCCGACGGCATGGTGCCGGTCGCGCTCGCTACTCAGACCGGCGGCTCGACGATCCGGCCGGCGGCCTTCTGCGGCATCTTCGGCTACAAGCCCACGTTCGACCGCTTTCCGGGCGCGGGGATGAAGCCGCTCGCGCCGTCGCTCGATACGATCGGCGTCATCGCCGCTACCGTGGACGACATCGCCCGCGTCTCGGCAGTCCTTGCCGGCGAATCTCCGGCCGCGGTCCACGTGCCGGATCATCCGGGCTTCGCACTGTGCCGCACGCCCTACGCGGCGCAGGCCGAACCGCAGACGCTCGAGCGTCTCGCCATGGTCGCGCGCACGCTGGAAGACGCCGGGGGGCATGTCCGTGAGCTCGAGTTGCCGGCGCCGTTCAGCGAGCTGAACGACCTGCACCGCGTAATCATGGCGCACGAGACCGCCCGCGCGATGGCCCACGAATGGCGGACGGCGCGGCAGCGGCTGAGCCCGAGCATGGCCTCGTTCATCGAACGGGGGTTGTCCGTTTCCGCGGAAGCCGTTGCAGCGGCGCGCGCGCACGTCGAAGCCTGCATGCGAGCGCTGCCCGCGCTTCTCGGTAAAGGCGAGCTGATCCTCACCTTGTCCGCCGCTGGCGAAGCGCCGGTCGGACTCGCGTCGACAGGCAATGCGGTGTTCTCGCGCCTCTGGACGCTGCTTGGCTTGGCTTGCTTCGCGCTGCCCGCCGGCCGCGGGATGCGCGGCCTGCCGCTCGGCGTGCAACTCGTCGGCGGTCCGGAGGCTTTGCTCTTCGCGGCCGCGAGCTGGAGCGCCCGGCGTTTGCATGAAGCCACACTAGGAGAACGCGCATGACCCCCACGATGGACGCTACCACTCGCCGGCTCGTCGACTTCGCGCTCGCTTACCGCTTCGAGGACCTGCCCGCTTCCACGGTCCACGCGGCGAAGGCGCGCCTGCTCGATTCTGCCGCGGTCGGGCTGGCCGCCTACGCCGCGCCCCCGGTGCGTATTCTTCGCAAGTGCGCGCCGCGTGTCGAAGGGCCCTGGGCAGCCACGCTTTGGGGCACGCGCGACAAGACGACTCCGGACCATGCCGCGCTCGTGAACGGCACGATGGTGCGGTATCTCGACCTCAACGACGCGTATCGCACGCTGGACGCCTCGCACCCGTCCGACAACCTGCCGGGGCTGGTCGCGGCGGCCCAAGCGCTAGGCAGCTCCGGCCGCGAGTTGATCCTCGCGCTTTTCATCTCCTATGAGATCCAGTGCCGCTTCACCGACACGGTGCCGTTCAACGCGGCGGGCTGGGACCAGCCGGTGGTCGGTGCGCAAGCCGCCGCGCTCGCCGTCGGCCGCATGATGGGGCTCGACGCAGAGCAGCTCGCGCACGCGCTCTCGCTGTCGGTCGTACCGCACCTGTGCACCTATCAGACGCGCTCGGGCGAGCTGTCGATGTGGAAAGGCTGCGCCGGCCCCAACGGCGCCCGCCACGGTGTCTTCGCGGCGCAACTGGCGCGCGAGGGGCTCACCGGGCCCTACAGCGCTTACGAGGGAATATTCGGGATCTGGAGGCAGACGCTCGGCAAGCCCGGCGAGTTCAAGCTGCCGGCGGGCAGGCTCGCCGCGCCGCTCGGCCTGAACCAGACCAACATCAAGAAATACCCGGTGCGCGACTCGTGCCAGCTGCCGATCGACACGGCGCTCGAGCTGCGCAAGAAGCTGGCCGGCCGGCAGCCGAAGAGCCTCAAGGTGGACACGTACAAGTCGGCCCACCTGGGCGCGGTCGCCGATCCGGAGCTCTGGGCGCCGAAGACGCGCGAGACCGCCGATCATTCGATGCCGTTCTCGATCGCCGCGGCGCTGGCCGATGGCGAGGTGACCAGCGACACCTTCGAGAACCATCGCTTCCTGGACACCGATGTCCTGGGCCTGATCGCCAGAATGAAAGTCGAGATCAACGCCGATTTCTCGCGCCAGACACCCGGTCTGCGCCACTGCCGCATCGAAGCGCGCCTCGAGAGCGACGAGGCAATGGTCGCGCAATGCTCGCTCGCGCTGGCCGACATTGAAAAAGGGACGCCCGACGAGGTCCTGAACGCCAAGTTCCACGCGCTCACCCGGCGTTTCCTGCCCGAACCTGCGCGTAACGAGCTTGCCGCCGCCATATGGCGGCTCGAGACGTCCGAGCGCCTCGATCCGCTCATCGACCTGATGCGGATCTGAGCCCATGACCACCCGCGATGTGAAGTCCGATGCCGCCCGCCTGCTCAACACCGTTGCGCAGGGCGGGGTGGGAATCTTCGCCACCGATGTCGGCTACGCCATCATCGGCAACGGCGAAGCCGCGATCGCGCGCATTTTCGCCTGCAAGCAGCGCAACTTCGACAAGGCCTGCGGCATGTTCAGCAACTGGGACATGTTCGATGCTCTCGCGCAGGTCGGGCAACGCGAGCGCAAGATCGTCGACACCGTGATCCACGAGCACGGCCTGCCGCTCTCGGTGGTGACGCCGTACAAGATCGGCCATCCGTTCTTCTCGCGGCTCACGCCGCTCACCCGCGAGCGCTCCTCGCGCGGCGATACGATAGACATGCTGCTGAACGCCGGCGCGCTGCACGACGAAATCGCGCGCCTCGCCTGGTCTCGCGGCGTCCCGCTGCTCGGCTCCTCAGCGAACCAGTCCCTCTCGGGTAGCAAGTACAAGCTCGCCGACGTGGAGCAGGCAGTGCGCGACGAAGCAGACCTAGTCATCGATTACGGAGACACGAAGTACTCGCACCCCGCCGGCATGGGAAGCTCGATCATCGCCCTGCCCTCGCTGAAGCCGATCCGCAAGGGCATCAAGTTCGACGAAATCTGCAGCCTGATCGCGCAGCGCTTCGGCACCGATCCGCGCGCCGTGACGTAAGCCGGGGGCCCCCGGCCGCCGAACGCGCGCCCGCACTTCATGCCCTTGCTTGAAACCCACGGGCCGGGAGGCGACCTCCCACTCGCCTTCCGCATCGGTGAACCGATCGCCGACGCGGAGCTGGTTCGGGAAGACCGAGAGCGTCGGCTCCCAACGTGAGCGCCGTGGCACCGCCATTAGTTCATCCAGCCCGCCCGCCGGATCTTCTTTTTCTCGCGGAGTGAGGGTCCGACAGGAACCCTTGAGCTTTGGTTTGAGATCTGCTTTTCTTCGGCAGCC
>QHTB01000158.1 GCA_003220615.1 Candidatus Rokuibacteriota bacterium | reverse complement strand
GGAGCTTCTTGACCTCGCCCTCGTCGGTGTTGAAGAGCTGGCAGTCGAACATCGCGTCGAGCTCGCCGTCGAGGCCGAAGTCGAGGAAGACGTCCAGAGGATCGCGCCCGGCCTCGCGGGCGAGGTCGGTCACGCTGCGACCGACGAGGCCCGCGTGCTCGGGGCGGGTGACCTCCAGGATCCGCAGGTGCGGCCACGTCTGGTTGCTGAAGCGGTTCGGCACGCCCGGCATCGCCGCTTCGTCCTTGAGCCGCTTGCGAAATGAAGGATCGGCCAGCACCCGCTCATAGGCAGCCCCGTCCGTCGCTTCGATGGCCGGTCGCCAGGCGAGGAAGGCCTCCAGCGGGTAGGGGTGACGCAGGGTGAACTCCATCCCGAGAGGGAAACAGCCGACCTGGGCCCACAGCTCGCACCCGCGGCCGCGAGCCGCTCCGATCTCGTCCAGCTCGCGGAACACGCGCGTCGGATCTCCGGGGTCGACGAACATGGCGGCGATCATCACGGGCCGTCCGCTCCCGGCGGCGATGCTCTCGAGCCACGGGATCGTCGAGGTCATGCCCTTGGTCAGCATGAAGACGCCACGCCCCGCCTCGCCGAGCGCACCGGTCAGGGCGCGCATCTCGCGGTCGTCGGCGAGCCGCGACGGCATCGGAATACCGTTCTCGCCGTTGTGCTGCTCGAGCGTGGACGTCGCGAAGCCGACGGCGCCCACGCGGGCCGCCTCGAGGACGATGCGGCGCATCTCGGCGATCTCGGCGTCGGTGGCCGCGCGCCTGGTCGCGTCCTTGCCCAGGACGTAGGTCCGGACCGACGAGTGGCCGACGAACGACGCGACGTTGGGCACCAGGCCGCGACGCTCGAGGGCGTCGAGGAACTCCGGATAGGTCTCGAACTCCCAGCGCACGCCGGCGCGCAGCGCCTCCAGCGACATGCCTTCGACGTGGGTGAGATTGCGGAGCGTCAGGTCGCGGTCGTCCGGACGGCAGGGCGCGATCGTGAAGCCGCAGTTCCCGATCACCACCGTGGTGACGCCGAGGGCCGTCGACGGCGTGGCGAACGAATCCCAGGTCAGTTGAGCGTCGTAGTGAGTGTGGATGTCGACGATGCCTGGAGCCAGCACGAGCCCGCCGGCGTCGACGCGCTGGCGGGCCGGCCCGAGATCGGTGCCGACCGCGGTGATGCGGCCGCCATCGATGGCGGCCCCGCCCGATCGGGCGGGACCACCAAGGCCGTCGATGACGACGGCGTTGTCGATGACGAGGTCGTGCACCTCGGACGCGGTTACTTCTTGAGCCCGAGCCGCTGCTCGAGCAGGCTCTTGATCTCCTGAGCGGCTGCTCGCCAGAGCCCGCCGCCCGGCTGGTCGTATTCGTTCTGGACGGCCTTGCGGAACTCGGCCATGGCGGCGTCCTGCTTCTCCTTCTCGGGCGGCGCGGCGTCGACCGTGCGGGCCCGGATGCCCACCGTCTTGGCGGTGGCGGCATGGGCGCGCTCGAGCCAACGGCCGATCTCGTTCCAGTCCTTGTCGAAGAAGACGACGACCGGAATGGACTGATAGCCGTTGTTCAGGAAGGTGTCGCGCAGGTCGACGTTCTGGTCGCGCAGGAACACGCGCAGGTCGGCACCGGGCATGGCCTCGCAGATGTGGGCAACGAGCGGCGAGTTACGGTGGACGTCGCCGCACCAGTTCTCGGCCAGCATCAGGACGAAGCGCACCTGATTGATGCCGGAGAAGAACTTGCGCTCGTCATCGGTCAGCTTCGACTTGGCGTAGTTCTCCTCGGTGCGGGCCCGCGTGTCGCCCATCTGGGCCATGTAATCCTTCCACCGCATGCCCTTTTCGAACCGCTGCGCGTCCAGGGGGATCTTCAACTGAGCCATGTCGTCTCCTCTCGTGAGTGGGTTGCTGCCAGGCGGCCGTGGAGGCGAAGCATACCGCGTTCCGGGCGAGAGTGCGACGTGGCGCCCAGGCCGGCGTGGGGGCGCGGGTTGACATCGTCGGGCGCCGGCGGTACTCGGGGAGGCGCGCGCATCGCGCCCGATGGAGGAGGGTCCCATGAAGATCGGTGTCCACAAGGTCGCGATGGCGGCCCCCAACGACGTGTCCGGCCTCGCCGCCCTCATCGACTCGGGTGAGGTCGATCCGGGTGAGGTCGTCGCCCTGATCGGCAAGACCGAGGGCAATGGTGGGGCGAACGACTTCACGCGCGGGTACGCGACGCTCTCGTATCAACTGCTGCTCGGCAAGCACCTCGGCATGAGCCCGGAGAAAGTCGGGGCGCGCGTCGCGTTCGTGTGGTCCGGCGGAACCGAGGGCGTGCTGTCACCCCACGCGACCGTCTTCACCCGCTCGGCGATGACGGAGCGGAGTGGAGGATCCGCCGGACCGCGCCTGGCCCTCGCCGTCGAGGCCACGCGCGACATCGCGGCGGAAGAGGTCGGCACGATGGCCCAGGTGCGCGAGGTGGCCGCCGCCGTCCGCCGGTGCCTGCAGGCCGCGGAGATCCGCGATCCCGCCGACGTCCACTACGTCCAGGTCAAGGGGCCGTTGCTCACTCCGGCCTCGATCGCGGATGCCGACCGGCGCGGCGCCAAGCTCGTCACCCACGATCCGAACGGATCGAAGGTGTACGCGCGGGGCGCGACGGCCCTCGGCGTCGCGCTCGGGCTCGGCGAGGTGAAGGAGAGCAGCCTCACGGAGGAGGTCATCGGCCGCCGCTTCGATCTGTTCTCGTCGGTTGCCTCGACGTCGGCGGGCGGCGAGCTCCGCAACTGCGAGGTGCTGCTGTTCGGCAACTCGCCGGCCGTGGCCAGCGACTATCGCATCGGCCACGCCGTGCTGAAGGACGCGATCGACGCCGCCGGTGTGCGGGCGGCGATCCGCAACGCGGGCCTGGCGTTCGAGGGGGCGCTGGGCGACGAGGACGCTCGCCGAGTGGTGGGCGTCTTCGCCAAGGCCGAGGCGACGCCCAGCATCCGCGGCCGCCGCAACACGATGCTGTCGGACGCGGACATCAACTACGAGCGCCACGCGCGGGCCGCGGTGGGAGCCGTCATCGCGTCGATCACGGGCGATCCGGCCATCTTCGTGTCCGGCGGCACCGAGCACCAGTGCGCGCCGGGGGCCGCGCCGATCGCCGCCATCGTCCGCGTGTGAGCGCAAGGGTCGGCGTGGAGGGCGGAATCGCGCGCGCGTAGAGCTCGCGTGGAGAACCCGCGGTCAGCCGCGGGGGATGCGCGTGAGCCCGGGCAATCGCCCGAGGAAGTTGCCGGCGACGCCGCCGTCGACCACGAGGTCGTGGCCATTGACGTACCGCGCGTCGGGGCCCAGAAGAAACGCGATCACGTCGGCGATGTCTTCGGGCGCCGCCACACGACCGATGGGGACGAGCCCGGCGCGCTCGGCGGCCAGGCCAGCGTCCTCGTACACCTTCGCGGTCATGCCGGTGCGCACCATGCCCGGCGACACCGAGTTGACGCGAATCCCATCGCGGCCGAATTCCTGGGCGAGGACCTTCACCAGCATGATGACGGCCGCCTTGCTCGGGCCATAGGCGCCGAGGTTCGCGTGGGCGTTGCTGCCGGACATCGAGCCGACGGCGACGATGGCCCCGTGCGAGGTCGTGAGGGCCGCATGCGCCGCCTTGGCCAGGAGCCAGGTCGCCCGCGTGTTGACCGCGAAGAGCTGATCCCAGTCTTCCACCGAGTAGCTGACGAGAGCCCCGGGCCGGTTGACGCCCGCGTTGCTGACGACGCCGTCGAGGCCGCCGAAGCGGGCGATCGCCTCGCCGACCACGCGGGCCGGGCCGTCGACGGTCGCCATGTCGCCGCGCAGCCCGATCGCATCGGCGTCGAGCTTGCGAAGCTCGTCGATGACAACGTTGAGCTTGGCGGGCGCCACGACGTCGACAGCGGCGATGCTGACAGGCCGCCGCGCGGTCTGAGCATCGCGCGCCAGTCTCAGACAGGTGGCCCGGCCGATCCCACTCGCTGCTCCGGTCACGACGACGCGCATGTCGGGAGTATACGCGTTACGCCGTCGTGAGGATGGCGGTCAGCTCGCGGACGTCCTTGACCGTATCCGCCGCGCGCACGGCCACCACCGCCTCGCGCGCTCGCCGGTCGCCGAGGACGGGTGACGTGAGGGCCAGGAACTTGTCGACGATTTCGTCGTCGCCCACGGGGGCGGCGGCGTCACCGCGCGCGACGGTCGTCCCCGCTTCGAGCATCCGGCCATCACGCAGCGCGACGCGCACGCGCGCCGTCGGCTGATCGAGGCTGCGCGGCGACATCGAGGCGTCGGTGCGCACGGTGACGCGACGGGCGAGATCGCGAATGCGCGGGTCGGCGAGCGCGGTGGGCTCGAACGCCGTGGTGTCGCTGCGCCCGAGCACGAGCGACGCGGCGACCGCGTAGGGAATGGAGAACTTCGCCGCCAGCATGGTGGCGGGCGCCGGATCGGCCATGCGTGCGCCGAACGGGATCGTGGTGACGTCGACGCTGGCCACGTCGGTGGCGGCCAGGTGGTGACCGCGCCGGAGCGTCGCGACCGCGTCGAGGGCGAAGTGGTTGTACCGGCAACAGGCGTGCAGCTTGAAGTAGTTCTGCTCGATGCGGAAACGTTCGCCGTGGCCGACGGTGTCGAGACCGGCGATGGCGAGCTCGGGATCGTACGTGTCGGCGAGGATGGTGCCGTACACGTCCGACGGCGCGTCGGGCAGGCTCGTGAAGCCACAGGCGTGGAGCTCGGCGGCGAGGAGGCCGTTCCAGGCCGAGCGGCCGGGATAGAGGTTGCGGATCGTCGCGCCCTCGAGGGCCGGCGTCCACGTGTTCGCCGGGCTCATCGAGGCCGCGAGGTTGATCACCTCGCGAATGGTGGTCGCGGCGGCATCCCCCAGTCGCGCGACGGCGACGGCGGTCCCGATGGCGCCCCACGTGCCGTGGGAGTGAACGTTGGGCCGCACGGTCGTCGCGCCTCCGATGCGCGAGCAGACCTCATAGCCGGCGACGACGCTCTCCAGCAAGCGACGCTCATCGAGGCCGCGAGGTTGATCACCTCGCGAATGGTGGTCGCGGCGGCATCCCCCAGTCGCGCGACGGCGACGGCGGTCCCGATGGCGCCCCACGTGCCGTGGGAGTGAACGTTGGGCCGCACGGTCGTCGCGCCTCCGATGCGCGAGCAGACCTCATAGCCGGCGACGACGCTCTCCAGCAAGCGACGCCCGTCGAGGCCGCGCTCTTCCGCGACGGCCAGCGCGCCCGGCACGACGTGGATGGCGGGATGACCGCCGCCCAGGCGATTGCCCTCGTCGACCTCGAGCGCGACACCGGCTGTCGCATTGGTCAGCGCGGCCCAGAAGGCATCCGACGGGGAGCCATGCCCGAGCAACGTCGCCGCGCCATGCCGAGCACGAGCACTGGCCAGGCGGGCCAGACGAACGTTCTCGTCGAGCCGGCTGCCGGCAACGATGGCGCCGAGCGTGTCGAGGAGAACGAGCTTCGTCGCCGTGATCGCGCTCGCCGGTAGCGCGTCGAGCCGGATCGCGGCAGCGTGGGCGGCGAGCTGACCGAGATAATCGCTCAACGAACACTCCCGCCGAGCGGCGGCTGCGGGCCGCCGCGCGCAAGGAAGCGGCCGAAGCCTGGCTTCTGCTCGAGCTCGCCCGATGAGCTCAGCATCACCTGACCGCGGACCAGCGTCGTCCACGGCCGGCCGCGGACCTTCCAGCCCTCGTACGGCGTGAAGCCGGCGATGCCGAGGTGCTGCGCCTTGTCGATGGTCCACTCCGGTTCCGGATCCCAGATCGTGAGGTCCGCGTCGCTGCCGACGCGGATCGCGCCCTTGCGCGGGTAGAGTCCGAAGATCCGCGCGGGGTTCTCGGCCATGACACGCGCCATCCACGTCGGCGGCAGTCCACGCCTGGCGACACCTTCGCTCCACATCAATGGCACGAGCGTCTCGAGCGATGGCGCACCGAACGGGATCGGTCGGCCCTGCGGATCCACGAAGATGTTCTTGCGTCCGGGCTCCTTGGCCGCCGGCACGCGCGGCGAGTGGTCGCTCGCGACCGTGGCGATGTGGCCGTGCTCGACGCCGCCCCAGAGCGCGTTGCCGTCAGGGCCACCGGCGGGACGCAGCGGCGGGCCGATCTTGGCGAACGGTCCCCAGCGCTCCATCTCCTTGTCGGTCAGCAGCAGGTACTGCGGGCACGTCTCGGTCCACACCCGCTGGCCCTCGGCGTGAGCGCGCTTGATGCGCTCGAGGCCGAGCTTGGTGGAGAGATGGACGACGTACACGGGGCAGCCGGTGAGGCGGCCGATGAGGATCGCGCGGTTGATCGCTTCCTCCTCCGTCCAGTCGGGGCACGTCGCCGGGAAGTCGGTCGGCGCCGTGCGGCCCGCGGCGATCGCCTTGTCCTCGAGGTAGCAGAGCACGTCGCCGTTCTCGCAGTGGAGCTGGCAGAGCCCGCCGAGCGCGGCCAGGCGTTCCATCGTCCTGGCGATGAACTCGTCGGAGACCATACGCTTGGGCCGCTTCTTGTACGTCATGAAGAGCTTGAACGAGCTCACGCCCAGCGTGACCGCCTCGGCGAGGCCGTCGAGGACGTGGGGCTCGTGATTGAGGATCATGTGCATGCCGAAGTCGAGGACTGACAGCGCCTCGGCCTCCTCGCGCAGCCGTTTCACGGCCGCCGGGACGCTTTCGCCGTCGTCGTACACGACGAAGGGCAGGAGCGTGGTGAGCCCGGTGCGGGCGGCGGCGAGCGGCGCCGTCCGCCAGTCGTCGTACTCGGGGCCGACGTGCAGGTGGCAGTCGATCAATCCGGGCAGAACGTACTTGCCGGTCGCGTCGATGACGCGATCGGCGCGCGGCAGCGCGGTCGACTCGCCGAGGGCCACGATCCGACCACCCTTGATCGCGACGGACGTGTCGATGACTTCGGTCGAGGTGACGACACGCCCACCACTGACGACGACGTCGACGCCCGCCGCGCTCACCGGTGGGTCTCCTTCTCGGTGACAGGCATGAGCAACCGACCGTAGTGCTGGGGCTGGCGCCGGCCGAGGAAGTTCCAGCGTTTCCTGACGGGCGCGATCTGCTCGAGGTCGATGCGGGCGACGATCAGCTCATCGCCCGTCGTCGCCGCCTTCGCGAGCACCTGGCCGAGCGGGTTGATGATGCAGGAGCCGCCGATCAGCTCGACGCCGTCCTCGATACCGGCCTTGGCCACGCCGACGACGAAGCAGAGGTTGGCGTAGGCGCCGGAGCGCATGCACAGCTCGTTGAGGTCGAGCGCGAGCGCGGAGATCGGCGTGTTGTAGCCGATCAAGATGATCTCGGCGCCCTGGAGCGCCAGACAGCGATAACTCTCCGGATAGCGGCGGTCCTGGCAGATGGCGATGCCGACCTTCGCGCCGGCGCAGTCGAAGACCTCGTAGCCGGTGTCGCCGTGGGCGAAGTAATACGGCTCGTAGACCTGGGCGAATCCGTCCACGGCCTTCGTTCCCGGCAGGTGGATCTTCCGGAACACGCCGGCGAGCCGGCCGTCGCGATCGGTGAGGAGCGCCGTGTTGAAGTACTTGCCGTCGGCTTTCTCGCAGAATCCGACGTGGACGGCGACGCGCTTTTCGGCGGCCCGGCGCAGCAGCGGCTCGAGCGCCTTGGGCGGCACCTCGGTCTCGAAGAACTGATCGAAGTCGGTGCGGATTCGCTTGGGGAAGTAGGTCGTCAGCGCCATCTCGGGATACGCGATGACTTCGACGTCGTCGCGGATCGCCTGGTCGAGGAGGCCGAGCATCCGCTCGACGATCGCCTCCCGTGGCGTTCCGTCCTGGTTGGGGCCCATCTGGGCGGCGGCGACCTTTATAGAGCGCGACATGGGGGATTCCTCCGTGTCTCTCGCTGATACCGCATTCATCCCGTCGGGGCAAGCGCGCGGATCGTGTCCAGCACACTGGCGCGAGGGTCGGGGCCGGCCGGACGTGGGCTGATGATCGGCAGATCGAGGCCGGCGGCGCGGTAGCGCGCGAGACGATCCCGGCACTCGGCCGGCGTGCCGGCGATCGTGACGGCGTCCACCATCGCGTCGGGGACGAGCCGAGCAATCGCGTCACGGTCGCCACGATCCCACGCCTGCTTGATCGCGCGCGCCTCGTCGGCAAAGCCGCCGTCGGCGAGCAGGCGGTTGTAGCGCGGGAAGAATCCCGTGTAGAGCGCCACCGCGGGCCTGAGGGCGTCGAGCGCCTCGCGGCGGCTCGGCGCGACCGCGCAGGGGATGAGCGAGGCGATCTCGCCCGGCCGCCGCCCGGCCTGCGCGGCGCCGCGCGCGACGTGCTCAGCGGCGCGCCGTGGCGCGTCGAGCGTCGGCCACGTCAACAGCGCGCCGTCGGCAATCTCGCCGGCGATCTCCAGCATCTTCGGAAAGAGCGCGGCGACATAGATGGACAGCTCGCGCCGGCGGGGTGTGAACCAGAGATCGAAGCGCTCGATCGTCACCACGCGGCCGTGGTGCGTGACCGATCCGTCGCGCACGAGCGCGCGCACGATGGCGATCGTGTCGCGCAGTCGAGCGGTCGGCTCGGCGAAGGGCACGCCGTGCTCGGGCTCGACCTGCTCGCGGTGGCTCGTGCCCAGTCCGAGGACGAAGCGCCCGGCCGAGAGGTGGTCGAGCGTCGCTGCCGCCATGGCGATGGTGGGCGCGGTCCTGACGAACACGCTGCTGATGCTCGTCCCGAGACGGATGCGGGTCGTCACGGCCGCCGCCGCTCCGAGCACGGCGAACTGGTCGCCGGCGTGGCCCTCGGCCATCCACGCCGATTCGTAGCCGAGCGACTCGGCAAGCTTCACGGCCTCCACGATCTCCGCGGGCCCGACGCCGCGACTGAACCCCACGCCGAGCCGGGGCGTGCTCATCGACGCGAGACCAGTATGCGGTGCGCTGACGTCGGCTCGTCGAAGAGCATGATCGTGGGCTCGGGTGGCGGGCACTATACAGCGCGCGCCCGCCGCGTGGAAGGGCGTGACTAGCGAAAGACGGTGTGCAACACCAGGAGGAGCGCGACCGCCATCGCGCCCACCAGCAAACGCCAGATGGCGGTGCCGGAGAGGATCTCCTTCACGGCGCCGACACCGCGACGAAGAACGCTCCGTACTCGAGCGGCACGATCGTGGCCGGGTACCGCCCGGACCGCCAGCGTCCGGGGAGCTTCGTGAGCGAGAACCCCGGGAGGCGCCCGAACCGCTCGCGCAGGCCAACCTCGGTGAAGACGCGGACGTGGCCGGCCACGCCGGCCAGTGGCTGGAACGCCGGGACCGGGCCGGTGGCCATCAGTTCGTTCATCGGGACGGCGAAACAGAACCGGCCGCCCGGTCGCAGCGTACGCAGGAGCGCGCCCACCGTCGTCTCGACGTCGGGCACGTGCTCGAGCACCGCGAAGGAGTAGCCGAGGTCGAAGGACCCTGGCGCCATGGCGCCGACCACGTCCTCGACGAGGCCGTGCTGAAACGCCACGTTGCGGAAGCGATTGAGCCGCCGCGCGATGCCGACGTTGGTCGCCGAGACCTCGACGGCCGTCACCCGGATGGACGGACACCTGTGGCCGAGACACAAGGCGATCCGGCCCTCGCCGCATCCGGCATCGAGCACGCGCGCGGGTCGCCGCTCGATGATCTCGCGCTCGAGCCACTGGTATTCCGGATACTCGACGACGCGCCGCACGGTCTTCCGCGTCTTGCGACCGAGCAGGATTCGCACGTCACGCTCGAGCCGCTTGAGGTCGAGGCGACCCTTGCTCCGCCGATAATATTCCTCATAGGCGGCCGCGTACGCCCCGCGGCTTTCGAGGTGGCGGAGCCACGACCGAATCTCCTCGGCGCGGGCGGCATATCGGTGATCGGGCGCGAGCGTGTGGGCGCGCGCCAGCAGGTCGAGCGCGCCGTCGATGTTGTCACGCCAGAGCTCGAGCTCCGCCCGCTGCAGGACAGACTCCACGCGAGTCGTCGGAGCTGCCGCCGTCGACATCGTCAGCTACGGAGTCGGGCCCGGTGGCGGCGTGGCCGGCGGCAGGCTTGCCAGCGACGGAGCGACTGACGATTCCGTCACCACCCAGACCCACAGGTACGCCGTCCTCACGCCGTCGCCGCGCAGCTCGTAACGGCCGTGCGGATAATGCACGACACGCGTCTCCGCAGGTGGTGCAGGCGGCGCGACCGAATGCTGCGAGACCACCGGGCGTGTGGTGTACACCACCGGGGGCTCGTAGGCCACCGGCGCCGCGTACGTGTACGCCGGATATCCCGTGTACGCCGGATATCCATAGTACGGGTAGGGATACCCGTACGGGTACGTGAACGGCGCGAGCAGCGCGCTGAGGAAGAAGAAGGACGCGAGGCCGATGGCGACCCCGCACGGCGATCCGCAGGCATCCGCGGGCGCAGCGATCCCGATGAGGAGAACGACGATCAACGCGAGCGCGGCGAGACTGCGCATGTCAGTTTCCCTCCTGCCAGAGCTGCCGCATCTCTCGTTGCAGCTGCCGCATCCGGGCATTGGCCTGGGCGGCGCGGCCGAGCTGCTCCGGCGTGAGCAGGGCGCGGATGTCGAGCGCCGTCTGCGCGCTGTCGCGCAGGACCTGTTCGCGGAGCTGACTGATGTGCTGCAGCTGCGGCTGCACGTCGGCCAAGTTCACGTTGCCTGGCGCGAGCAGCTTGCCCGCCAGGTCGTCCTCGGACTGTCGGATCTGTTGCATCAGCGATCGCGCCACGGCCCGGCGGGCGGCGACCAGTTCCTTCACCTTCGCGTCCTGCTCGGGCGTGAGTTTGGCCGAGCGGAGCATCAACGGCAGCAGCCCCGCCCCGCCACCCATCGGACCACCGCCGCCGCCCATGCGGCCGGCCGACTGGGCGACGGCGCTCCCACTCGTGAGCAGCGCGGCGGCCGCGAGCATGAGCGCCAGCGGGATCGAGGCGAGCTTCGTCGTCATCGTGATCTCTCCGGGTACGTGTCAGTGGGCGCGTCGCTCGAAGTGTCGCTCTCGCATCCGAGAATCGCCAGAGGATCCGACGGGCAGCCACTGGCGAGGCCGTCCGCGGAGAACGGGCCGGACGCGCCGTCGTCGCCTGCCGCAAGCGCGTCGCGCGCCGAGAACATCGTCGCCGAGAGATCGCTCAGAAACGCGGTGACTTCTTCGGGCTGGGCGGGCGTGACCGCGCGCCACACGGTGATCTCGACCCAGACGAGCAGGGCGAGACTGGCCACGGCCGCGGCGGTGGCCGGCATCCAGTAGCGTGCGAGCAGAGACGGCGACCGGAGCGGAGGCTCGGTGTGGAGCAGTACCTCGGTCACGCGGTCGAGGGCGTCGCCGATGGCTCGATAGCGTGCCTCACACCGATCACACGCGGCGAGGTGAGCCCGCTGGGCTTCGCGGCCTCCTCCCGTGATGAGACGCATGAGCGTCCGCTCGGAGAGGCACCGGCTCATCGGTAGCTTCCTCCGGCGGCCGTCCGGAGCTCGCGTACGGCGCGGAAGAGGTGACTCTTCACGCTCCCCGCGCGGAGGCCGAGAGCGGTTGCCACTTCCTCGGTCGTCCAGCCCTCGAGGTGACGGAGGACGAAGACCTCGCGCTGGCGGTCGGAGAGCCGACGGAAGGCCGTCCAGATGCGCCGCAGCGTCTCCTCGCCGATCGCGGCTTCCTCGGGATTGGGCTCGCGCGCCATCAGGCCCACGTCCTCGATACGATCGGTCCGATACCGCCAGCGCGGCCACCACCCGGCGCGCCGGCGATCGTGACAGAGGTTCACGGCTACACGGGTGAGCCAGGCTGCCCACGACAGGGCCGCCGTGCCTTCGCCCTGGGCCTTGTGGAGCTTCAAAAACACTTCCTGAACCACTTCCTCGGCCTCCTGGGGGTCGGAGAGCAGCAGCCGACAGAGCCGATGGAGACGCCGGGCATGCGCGTCGAACAGGTCGTCATAGCTCGGACCCCCCTCCACGCTCTCCTCGCGGGCCTCGTCCAGCCCTACCGGTGATGACGAATGAGCACGGTCGCCGGTTGACCCGGCGATTGCCTTATTATCGACCGACTTGTTGTATGCTTGCCGCGGGCTTATGAAGGCACCGAGGCGATCGAAGCAGGCCGAGCCGATCGAGCGGCGCGCCGGCGCCACCATCGTGAGGTTCGTGCCCGCGGGAGCGGCACGGGCGGGCCGTAACGGGCGCGCCCACGATCCCAGCCGCTGCCACAAATGTGACAGCACCTATATCGTCCGCGAGCCTGCCTTCGTACACTGCCGCTACTGCGGCGCCATGAATCGCATCCAGAGTGGCTCGCTCTTGGACCAAGAAGAGTTCGAGATGCGCTCCGGCCTCCGACTCGCTTCCTGACGCCGCCCCCGTCTCGCTGACCGTCTGCATTCTGTCGACAGGCATGCGACGGTCTGCACAGTCGGGCCCTTTTCACGTAGGCCCTCGCAGCCCTGTGGTGGCGGTGTGTTACTTGCAATGCCACAGGGGCGATGCTGCCACTGACCGCGGGGCAGATTCAAACCTTCTGGACGACCGGCTTCCTCGTCGTCGAGCGCCTGACGTGCGGGGACGACCTCGGCCACATCCGCCGACGGCTCAACACGCTGTTCGCTCGCTTTCACGAGCTGCCCGGTCGCCATGCGTTCGACCTGGGAGACGAGGGCCGCCATGCCGGCATTCAGCAGATCCCCGAGATCAACTGGACGACCCGTCTCATCCCCGCGCTCAAGCGGACGCCCACGTTCAGAGCAGCGCGTGAGCTGGCCGCCGAGCTCCTCGGCGGGCGCGCGGCGCACACGGGCTTCGACCACGCCATCCTCAAGCCTCCGCACAACGGCCGGGCCACGCCGTGGCATCAGGACGGCGCGTACGCCGGTCCCGATAGCGTGGCCACGACGGTACACTTCTGGATCCCGCTGCACGACGTGTCCCTCGAGATGGGGTGCATGCAGTTCATCCCCGGGAGTCACCTGGGGCCGATTCTCCCGCATCACCCGCGCGCCCACCGCCAGAGCGCTCACGTCATGGAGGTCGATGGCGTGAACGCCGCGCGTGCTGTGGCGTGTCCGCTCCGTGCCGGTGACGCGACCGTGCACCTGCCGCACACGCTCCATCAGACGGGACCGAACATGACCGACGACGCCCGGGTCGCGTGGATTCTCGAGTTCGGCCTGGCCCGGCCGTGCGTGCGGTGGCGAGCCTGGCTCGGGCCGCGCTCCTGAATGAGCGCGCGGGCCCCGACGCCCTCGAGCCACGATTCCAGTGAGCGCGGCAAATCCGATGCTGGTGGCCGTGGCCTGATCTAGACTCTCCGGGTGGCCTTGCCGCTCACGGGGTACCGGGTCCTCGAGATGGCCCATCTCATCGCCGGGCCCGCGTGCGGGATGTACCTCGCCGACATGGGTGCCGACGTCATCAAGGTGGAGAATCCCGGCAGCGGCGATGCGTCGCGCACCGCGTACGCGCGCCATCTGAACGGCGAGAGCGCCGTGTTCGTGACGGTGAACCGCAACAAGCGGAGCGTCGGTCTCGATCTCGCGCATCCCGATGGCCGCCGCGTCTTCCACCGCCTGGTCGAAGGCGCCGACGTGGTGATCGAGGCGTATCGCGGTGGTGTGGCCGAGCGCCTCGGGATCGACTACGACTCGCTCGCCGCGCAGAATCCACGACTCGTGTACTGCTCGCTGAGCGCCTTCGGGCCGAGCGGGCCGTGGCGCGAGAAGCCCGGCCTCGACATGCTCGTGCAAGCGATGGGTGGGCTCATGGCGGTGACCGGCGAGCCCGACGGCACGCCGATCCTCACCGGGGCGCCCGTCGTCGATACCATCGGGGCACTCCTGGCCGGGCAGGGAATCGTCACGGCGCTCCTGCACCGCGAGCGCACGGGCCACGGCCAGCGCGTCGACGTGTGCCTGCTCGACGGGTTGATGCTCGCTCACGCCGCGCGACTGAGCATCTTCCTGGCGACGGGCGAGGAGCCCGGCCGTCACGGCAGCGCCCATCCGTATCTTTCCCCGTTCCAGGCCTTTGCCGCGCGCGACGGCTGGATCTACGTGGCGGCATGGCTCGATCGGCTGTGGGCGCCGTTCTGCGCGGCGATCGAGCGTCCCGATCTCGCCAAGGATGAACGCTTCACCACCAACGAGTCGCGCGTCCGCCACCGCGCCGCGCTCAACGCGATCCTCACGCCGATCTTCACCCACGCCACCGTGAAGGAATGGATGGCGCGTCTGGAGGCTCGCGAAGTCCTGTGCGCGCCCGTGAACCGCTACGCCGACCTCAAGAGCGATCCCCAGGTGGCGGCGACGGGCATGCTCGTCCCCGATACGCATCCGCGCGCCGGAAGATTCACGAATCTCGGCACGCCCGTGCGGTTCGGGCGCACGCCCGGCACGATCCGAACACCGGCGCCGCAGCTCGGCGAGCACACCGACGCCGTCCTGAGCGAAGCCGGCCTCGCCGACGAGATCGCGCGGCTTCGGGCCGCCCGGGTGGTGGCGTGACGAAGGCGATCGAGTTTCCTCCAGGCGCCTTCCGCCGGATGAACGAGGAGGACGATCTTCTCTTCTATGCGCTGCCCCGGCGCGTCGTCCACATCGACGACGGGGCGATCGCCGCGCTGAGGGGCCTCTACGCCGCGCTCGTCCCGGCGTCGGCCACCGTGCTCGATCTCATGTCCTCCTGGCGCAGCCATCTGCCGCCAACCTTCACCGGCACCGTGATCGGGCTCGGGATGAATCGCGACGAGATGCGCGACAACCCTCAGCTCGGTCAGGGCATCGTCCACGACCTCAATCGCGAGCCGTCGTTGCCGTTCAACGACGCCGCGTTCGACGCCGCGCTGTGCGCGGTGTCCGTCCAGTACCTCACGCGCCCGGTGGACGTCTTCCGCGAAGTCGCGCGCTGCCTGAGGCCGCGCGCGCCCTTCATCATCTCGTTCAGCAACCGCTGCTTCCCCGAGAAGGCGGTTGCGCTCTGGCACGCGGCCGACGACGACCAGCATGGCGCCATCGTCACCGCGTACTTCGCGGCCTCGGCCGCCTTCACCGACATCGAGCAGTGGGCGCATCCGTCGCCGGCCGGGGATCCGCTGTACGCCGTGTGGGCGTCGCGCGCCGAGGAGCGCCGATGACCACGCCGCTGAATCGCCAGATCGTACTGGCCCGTCGCCCGACCGGAGCGCCGCGTCCTGACGACTTCATGCTGATCGAGTCGCCGGTGCCGCGGCCCGGCGACGGCCAGATGCTCTGTCGGACGATCTACCTCTCGCTCGATCCGTACATGCGCGGCCGCATGAGCGAGGGACGCTCGTACGCGAAGGCGGTCGACCTCGGCCAGGTGATGGTGGGCGGCACCGTCAGCGAGGTGATCGAGTCGCGCCACCCGTCCTTCAAGGCCGGCGACCTCGTCGTCGGCCACGATGGCTGGCAGGGCTACGCGGTGTCGACCGGCGCCGGGGTGCGGACGCTCGATCCCACGCAAGCGCCGATCGGGACGGCGCTCGGCGTTCTCGGCATGCCCGGGCTCACCGCGTACGTCGGCTTGCTCGACTTCGGCCGCCCGCGGCCCGGCGAGACCGTCGTCGTGTCGGCGGCGTCGGGCGCCGTGGGCAGCGTGGTCGGGCAGATCGCGAAGCTCAAGGGATGCCGGGCCGTCGGCATCGCGGGCTCCGAGGACAAGTGCCGCTTCGTCGTCGACACGCTCGGCTTCGACGCGTGCGTGAGTCATCGGACGAGCGATCTCGTGGGCGCGCTCCGCCTGGCCTGTCCCTCCGGCATCGACGTCTACTTCGAGAACGTCGGTGGTCCCGTCCTGGACGCCGTGCTCCGCCTGGTCAACCCCGGCGCGCGCATCCCGCTCTGTGGCCTCATCAGCCAGTACAATGCGACCGAGCCGGTGCGCGGGCCCGACCTGCGGCCAGTCCTCGTCAACCGCGTCAGCATGCGCGGCTTCATCGTCTCCGATCACACCGACCGTCAGGCCGATTTCCTGACGGAGATGACGCGCTGGGTGCGGGAGGGCCGCGTCCGCTATCGTGAGGACGTCGTCGATGGGCTCGAGCAGGCGCCGCGCGCGCTCATCGGCCTGCTCGAGGGCCGGAACTTCGGCAAGGTGATCGTTCGCGTCGGGCCCGAGCCGACCCGGCGCTGATCGAACGTTGTGCGTTGAGCTGGCATCGTGGGATGGTCAGACGCCGTGAGGGGCGTCGAGGAGGATGCATGCGCGCTCGTACGACCGCGTTCGTCGTGGCCACGCTCGTCGGCGCAGTGCTCGGATACGCCTGGAACTGGCCGGGCTTCAAGGCGGCCTACGAAGGGTTCATCCGGTTGTTCGTG
The DNA here is from genome assembly GCA_003220615.1 of Candidatus Rokuibacteriota bacterium. Taxonomy (GTDB): domain Bacteria; phylum Methylomirabilota; class Methylomirabilia; order Rokubacteriales; family CSP1-6; genus 40CM-68-15. Next base: position 24,916 of record QHTB01000158.1, on the reverse strand, counting down.
GATCCGCGCGTCCCGGTGGTGACGGCCTCCGTCGCCGTCCTGCTCGCCTTCACGTCGGGGGTCAGTCGTATCTGCGTCCCCTGATGGACGCCGATGATCTTCACGATCACGCCCCTGGTTCAGGAGGCGAAAACGAAACGGCAGTGGCTGAGGACGTTCGGCATCTTCACGGCCGCGCTCGTCGTGGTGCTCGGCGCCTTCGGCGCGGCCATGGCGTGGGCCGGCGCCGCGGTGGCGGCGAAGGTGACGACGCCGTGGGCGCGCGAGGCCATTGCGTCGATCGCGTTGACGGTCGTCGGGGTGCTCGCGCTCGTGGTCGCGCTCGGTGAGCTCGGTGTGATTCGCCCGCTGCTGCCCCAGGTCCGCACCGTGCCGACGGGACCGGGGACGAGCAGCCTGTCGCGCCGCGCGCTGATCATCGCGCTCGCCTTCGGTGCGACGATGGCCATCTTCAGCCCACTGTCCGCGTACGCGTTGATCATCGGCTGGGTCGCCGCGAGCCAGAGCCCGTGGCTGGGCGCGGTCACCCTGATGGCGTACGGCCTCGGCCTCGTGGTTCCACTCGCCGTCGCCGGCACGCTGATGGCGCGCGGCGACCACCGGACCCAGGTCTTGCAGGAACGTGTGAGGCTGGTGGGCGGTGTCGCTCTCGCCGTCGCTGGCGGCTTCATGCTCTCGATGTGGACGCTGCGCGCGACCTGGGCCCTCTTCTTCACGCGCGCCTAGCCCAGCGTGCGACGCACCTTCGTGCTCCGCCTCGCCCTCGTCCTGGCGCTCGCCGCCTGCGCGCGCCTCGAACCCGGGACGCCCGACGTCGCGCGAATCACGATCGTCGACATCAGCGACTGGCACGGCCAGATCGAGCCGGTCAGCGTCGTCGAGGGCGGTCAGACGCGCCAGGTCGGTGGCGCCGCCGCGCTCAAGGCCTACTTCGACGCCGAGCGCGCGACGAATCCCGGCGGCACGCTGGTGGTTACCGCCGGCGACGCGTTCGGCGCCACGCCGCCGCTGTCGGCGTTCTTCGATGACGTCCCCGCCGTGCTGGCCGCGAACCTCATGGGCATCGACGTCGATACGCTGGGCAATCACAACTTCGACCGCGGCGTCGGCCACCTGCGCGCGCTGATGGCGCACGCCCGCTTCCCGTACGTCGCCGCCAACATCATCGCGGCGGACGGCACCCGGCTCGTGCCGCCGTCGTGGCTCACCACGCTCAATGGAATCAAGGTCGGTATCGTCGGCATCGGCAACCCGGAGACGCCCGCCGTCGTCGCCGTCGGCCGCAGCGGTGAGTTCCAGTTCTTCCCGCCGGTGCCCGCGATGAACGCCGAGGCCCGCGCGGTCCGTGCCCGTGGCGCTGAGGTCGTGATCGTCCTCGCCCACGTGGGCGCCATCGCCGTCGCCCCCGATGGCACGCCGCGCGGCGCGATCGTGGAGATGGCGCGCGGGGCACGCGGCGTGGACGTCCTCATCGGCGATCACACCGACATGACCGTCAACACGGTGATCAACGGCGTGCTCGTCGTGGAGAACCGCTCGAAAGGCGTGGAGTACGCGGTGGTCACCGTCGACTACGATCGGCGTGCCCGTGCCGTCGTGGGCAAGGCCGCCGTTCAGAAGCGGCCGTGGACCGACGCCGTGCGCCCCGATCCCACGGTGCAGGCGCTGATCGAGGAATATCACGCGCGGAGCCGGCCGCTCTTCGACGTCACGGTCGGCGCCGCGGCGGTGCGTCTCGACCGCTCACGCCAGGAGGAGTCGCGCCTGGGCAACCTCGAGACCGACGCCCTCCGCGCCACCTACGGAACGGACTTCGCGTTCGACGTGTCGGGCGCTCTGCGCGACGACGTGCCGTCCACGTACCAGCCGGCCGACCGTCGGCTGCGCCGTCCCTCCGCCGGGTACGCGGCCGGGCCGCCGTGGGACGTGGTCGAGGGCGACTTCCACGCGGTCTTCCCATTCAACAACGTGGCGGTCACGTTTCGCGTCAGTGGGCGCACGTTGTGGGCGGCCCTCGAGAACAGCGTCAGTCAGGGAGCCTGGGTCGGCGGCCGATTCCAGAACGGGGTCGGACGGTTCTTGCAGGTCTCGGGCCTGCGCTACACGTTCGATCCGCGCCGGCCGCCCGGCCGCCGCGTCGTGGCCGTGACGCGAACGGGCGGCGCTTCCATCGCGCCGGACGACACCGTGTACACCGCGGCGACGAGCGACTTCGTCTACAGCGGGGGCGATGGCTACGGGATGCTGGCGAACGGGACGGGCGTGACGCGCGAGTTGATCGCCGAGACGATCAGCCGCGCGGTCCGCGCCCGCGGACTCGTGACCGCCACCGTCGAAGGCCGCATCACGGTCGCGCCGTGATGTGGCGCGTCGCTCAGCTGCCGTTCAGCAGGCGTTCGATGAGCGCGCGCGTGGCCGGCGACGCCCAGTCGTGGGGGCCGACGCCGCGAGCCAGCAGTCGCCCCTGGCGATCGACGAAATACACGGTGGGCGGGCCAAACACGCCGTAGAGGCGGCCGGTGACGTCACCGTTGGCGTCGAGCAGCGACGGAACGACGTAGCCGCGCTCCTTCACCGTGCGGCGAACGAGGTCGGCGCTCTCGCGAAACGCGATCAGCCGAGCTTCGAGGCCCTTGGCCTTGAGCTCGCTGTACATCCGGTTGACGGAAGGTAACTCCTCCCGGCAGGTCGGTCACCACGTCGCCCAGTAGAACAGCAGGAGCACCTTGCCCCGGAAGTCCTCCAGCTTCGTGGTCTTGCCGTCGAGATCGGGAAGCGCGAAGGCCGGTGCCGGCTTCGGCGGGTCGTAGGGCTGGAACCCGACCGCGGCGAAGTCGTGACCGGCGGCGCTAGCAGCAGTCGCGAACGCGAGCACTGCCGCCAGCGCCAGGCCGATCACCGTGTTCATGAGGCCGCGCCAGACTCTCTGATCTGCCTGAGCACCTCGTTGGCGTCCAGCAGGTCGAGGGGGTTGTCCATCACCTTCGTGTACTTCACGGTGCCGTTCTTGTCGAGGATGAAGTACGCGCGCTTGGCGTAGCGGTAGATCGGGCTCTTCTCATCGGTGACGATCGCGTCGTACTGCGGGAGCATCTGACGACGGAAGTCGGAGAGGAGCAGGTGCTGCGTGTGGTTTTCCTTGACGAACGCGTTGAGGGTTGCGACGTGATCCGCGCTGACGCCCACCACCTGGGCGTTGAGGGCCTTGAACTGCGGCAGTGCCGCTTCAAAGCCCGCGATCTCCTTGATTCACGTCGGTGTGAAGACCTGGATGGCCGTGTAGATGACGACCGGGCCCTTGCCGAGCAGATCGCTCAGCTTCACCGGCTGCTGCTGGCCCGCGGCCGGCAGCGCGAACTCGGGCGCCTTGTCTCCGACGCCGAGCGCCCCGGCCGTCCCGGTGAGCATGACACCGGCGAGCAGCGCGAGGACGAACCCCCGGACGAGTGTGCTGCGCATGACGTGACCCCCTCTGGCGTGGCTTGAACGCCACGCCAGTGTACTAACGATCCGGGGAGTCGGCGCGTTCCACCGTCCGGAGCCGGACTTTGCCCTCGGCGGCGAGCAGCGCGAGCAGCGAGCTGGTCGCGGGCTCGCTCATGCCCAGCTTGTGGCCGAGCTCGGCCGGTGTGAGGTAGGGATTCACCGCGAGACAGGCGAGGATTTCGTCGTCCACCGACCACCAGTCATCCATGCCTGATCTCCGCGCGGTCATCCCGTGATGGCGGTCCCGTCGATGTCGATGAACATCAGCGGTCGTTCTGACTGCGCCCGAGCAACCCAGATCGCCGAAGCCACCGCGCCGGTGCGCGGATTCAGCCCCTGCCACACGCCGCCCGCCGGCGGCCGCCGCGCGAGGCGCGCCGTCTCGTACTGTACCTCTTGAAAGCCATCGTGCGATAGGGCTCCCATCACTTCTTCGGGTTCGGCCACCCAGCCACGGGCGGGGCCGAGCCAGACCATCCGACCGAGTGCGCGCAACTGATCGAGAGATTCTGGCGCTCGCATCGATCGCCCCTCCAGACTCCCAGCGTTGACGTTGGCGGCCAGGAGTGGGGGAAACGCGTGCAAGACGACCGCCACGCTGCAACCCGGCGTCCGATCGTGCTTCGCTGACGAGCCACGCACGCTGTGTGTGAAGAAGTTTTCCCAGAGTGGTGCGGGTCACGCTTCCGCGGTGCGTCAGGTGAGGCGCCCGAGCGGACCGAGATCGAGGTTGAGGTCCTCGGGAGCGAGATCGAAGCGCTTGGCCATGTCCTGGATGGTCTCCTCCAGACGCATCAGCGCGAGGCCGATCGCTTCCGTCTGGTCGGGCGTCAACGTCTTTGCCTCCATGCGTCTCAGCGCCTGCCGCTCGAACAGCTTGCGCAGGAACTCGACGAGCGTCAGCACCAGCTTGGCGACGGACCGCTGCACGTCCTCGGGATTGGCATTCCAGCGCGAGGTCACGCCGTCGACGCGCCGCTCGAGCTCTTCGCGCAGCGCTTCGATGTCACGCACCTCACGGGCGATGAGGGGCGGCCGGCTGGCCGGGCGGCGGCGCGGTGTCGTGCGGCGCTTCTTCACGCCACGGCGTCCGGCGCGAACGCGTAGGCCGGCCACGGACCACTCGGGCTCACACGCACGCCGGCCAGCCGAGCGCTGGCCGCGGCGACCGCGGCCAGATAGCGCTTGCTGTCGCCGCGCCGGACGAGGTGGTAGACGCTGGCCAGCAACGGCGGTCGCTCGTGGCGCTCGATCCGCTCGGCGCTGACGAGTCCGCGGAGCGCGCGACGGACCGGATCGACCTCGGGCGCGCGCCGCGCGCGAAGGCGCCGCGCGAGATAGCGCTGGCCGGCGCCCGCCGATTCGGCGGCGCTCTCGTCCGACGTCGTCACGGCCTCGCCGTACACACGCAGCGTCATCTGCTCGTGGCCGGCGACGAGCGCCAGCGCTTCGCGCAGCCCGGCGGCCCGCGGCGCCAGCGCGCGGGCCAGCGCGAGCCGGTCGCCGACCACGGTGCCGAACCGGATCGGCAGCACGGCGTCGGTGCGGCCGGCGAGGCGCCGCACCGTGGCGTCGTGACGACGAAGCGCGGTCGGCGTCACTCGCGGCGCGTCGCCGACGCGGGCGGCGACGACGAGCAGGCCGGCGACCTCGATCAGCCTCAGCGTCTCACCGCCGAGACCGCGACCGAGTGGCCGGCGAACGGGCCGGCCGACGAGCGCATAGAGATAGAGGCTCATGGCCTGGCGAGGCGATCGGCCGCGCACAACAGCGCCGAGAGCCGAAGATAGACGAGGTCGACGTCGGCCAGCCCCAGGATCACTTCGCCTTCGATGAAGACGCCCTTGTTGAGGACGTGATCGACGAGATCCAGCAGCGAAGGGTCGGCCTCGGCCAGGATCTTTTGCGCCTTGCTGACGCGCGCCTTCTTCACGTCGGGTCACCCACGAAGTTGTAGGGCGGCCAGGGCCCGGTCAGCGTCACGTCGAAGCCGCGAGGCTCGAGCGTCGCGGCGGCAGACTTCACGGCGGCTCGAAAGGCCGCGGCGCGCTTGGTCGGCACCAGGAACGCCGCGTCGAGCGCGACGCTGACGCCGGTGCCGGCCTGGCTCGGAGTCTGGCGGCGCGCGTCGTCGGCGCGGCGGGCCAGCGCGGTAAAGAGCCGATCGGCCTCGATCCGGGCATCCTTGGCGACGTTCTGCACGACCTGGCGTTCTCGCTGCTTGCGCAGCAGAAACGCGGTGCCGCCGGCGGCGGCCGGCGCTTTGGCCGCGGTGGCCATGCGCTGACGGAGGGCACGCTGCTCGTCGAGCCGCAGGCGCACGCCCCACTCCTCGCGATCGCTGACACGGGTCAGCACGCGTCGCACGCGCTTGAGGGAGCGCCGCACGTGGTCGACGGCGCGCTCGTCGCCGGCGAAGAGCGTGAAGAGCTTCATGGGGATGACGGTCCCGTGACGCGCGAAGTGCTCGATGACACGCTCGTGGGCGACCGCGCACGATGAGACCCAGCCGAGGTCGCGCAGGTGTTGCTCGATCGGCTCGCTGCCGTATCGGCTCAACGGCGCGTCGGCGACGATCAGGCGCAACCCGTCGTCGACGTCGAGCGCGCGGACGGCCCCGGTCCCGGCGAGACCACGCGGCCCGCGGGCCCGCAGCGGCGAGCCCCGCGCGCTCAGCAGGCAGTAGACGTAGGTGGCGGTGCCGTTCGCGTCCGTCATCGGCGGTCCGGAATCCACTGGTCACGCCAGCGCGAGAGCGCGGCGGCCCCGCGCGGCGGAGGTGCCTCGGCCGGCGCCAGAATGATAGCGCACCGCTTGGGCGGCTGCCGCGCCTGCCGGAGCGCGTCGAGCGCGCGGGACTCCGCGGTCGCCGCGCGGCGGCAGTGTGGACACCCCGGCGGCGTCAGGGCGTTGACCACGATCCCGCTGACGGATACGTGCAGCCGCGTCAGGGCGGCGAGCAGTCGCGCCGTCTCGAGTCGCGGCATCTCGGCGGCGCGCGTGACGAGCACGGCACGCGTCTGGCGCGGCTCGCCGAGCAACGCCTTGAGTCGTCGCAAGTCGCGTGCGATCTCGACGAGGTCGGCGCCGAACTCGCCGAGGCCGATGACCTTTCGATACTTGAGCAGGATCGCGAGCAGCGCGTGGACCCACTCGAGGGCCGACGCCGGCATCTCGAGCAAGCGCAGGGCATGCCCGGTGGGCGCCGTGTCGAGCACCACGACGTCGTAAGCGGCGGCGCCGGCGGCAGGAAAGAGGGCCTCGATCACGCCGACGATGCCGAAGACCTCGTCGAGTCCCGATGGCGCGAGATCGACGAGGTCCTGGACCACGGTGCGATCGAAGGTCGCGTCGAAGCTGGAGCCGCCGCGCAGCCCGTCGAAGAGCTCGTCGACAGCGTCGCGATACCGCGCGCGACGCTGTGCGAACGCGGCCTGCGCGTCGAGCTCCACGACGTCGATTCCGTCCACTCTGACCGGATTCGCGATCGACGTCCCGACAGTTCTCGCGGTTGTTCCATCGTCACGTGGGGAGGGGGGTTTGGGGGGAAGCGGAACGGGTCCCCCCAAGTGATGGGCTTTGGGGGGAAGCCGCAGGGGTCCCCCCAACTGAGATCTGGGGGGAAGCGGAACGGGTCCCCCCAACTCGAGAATATCGGCGAGTGAGTGCGCGGGGTCGACCGAGAGCAGGAGCACACGCTGATCGTGGTCACGCTCGGCCAGGGCGAGAGCGAGCGCCGCCGCGCACGAGGTCTTGCCCACGCCGCCCTTGCCCGCGACGACGAGCAGCCTCAACCCTCTCGGCGCCAGCGCCTCCAACCACCCGTGATCATTCTTCTGCGTTTGTCTCACCCCGCGCGAAGAGGGGGGTCTGGGGGGAAGCGGAACGGGTCCCCCCAAGTGGCGAAGCCGCAGGGGGCCTCCCAACTTGATAGTTCGAGCGAACCGACGAAGCGCGGGGACGCCTCGTGGCTCGGCGCCAAGATCGGGCGCTGCGACGAGCGAACGCCCGGGGAAGGCGGCGCGTGTCGCGGCGATCACGCCGGCCTCGCTGCGGCGCCGCACGCTACAGAAGTCGCAGCGGCCAGACGCTGGCGGCGCGACGCGGTTCACGATGATCTCGGCGACGGTCATGCTCGCGTCCTCGAGGGCTCGCACGCCGTCACGCGCCTCCTCGAGCGCCGCCACCTCGGGGAGCAACACCCACGAGAACGCGCAGCGCTTGGAATCGCGCAGCAATGCCCCGAGCTCGGCGCTTTCGCGTTCGATCTCGGTGATGAGCGCATCGGTGGGATCGGCACGGTACTCGCCGCCGAGGCTCTCGGCCAGGAAGCGGTGCTTGGCCAACATGCCGTCGAGCACGCCCGCGATCCGTCCCAGGATCTGGGGCATGGCCAGCAGCCGCAACGTGTGCCCCGTGGGCGCCGTGTCCACGACGACGTCGTTCCACGGCGCGCGCGCCACCAGCCGCTCGAGCTCCACGAGACCGATGAGCTCGTTGACGCCGGGCAGGGACAGGGCGAGGAATCGATCGATGTCGTCGTCGTCGAGATAGGTCCCGCGAGCCACGATCGTGCGTAGCGCCTGTCGGCGCGGTCCCATCCAGCGCCGGAACGCGCCGTCGGCATCGAGCTCCACCATCCGGAGCTCCCCACGCCGCGTCGGAATTCTGACGAGCGAATCGCGGCGTGGCGGACTCGACTGTCGCACCCCGCGCGTAGAGGGGGGTTTGGGGGGAAGCCGCAGGGGCCCCCCCAAGTTCAAGACATCCAGGAGAGAATGTGCGGGGTCGGTGCTGACGATCAACACGCGTCGGCCGGAGTCGGCGGCGGCGACCGCCCGGGCGGCGGCACAGGTCGTCTTGCCGACGCCGCCCTTGCCACCGACGAAGTGATAGTGCGGCGCTACTCCTCGTCCCAGGCGCGCGCCTCCACCCCCGTCACCTTCACGTCGGGCGACGAGAGCGAGGGGCCAGCGTCCGCGCGAAGCTCGCGGAGCCGGGCGAGAATCGCACGCTCGAGCTCGGCGAACTCCTCGGCGCTCATCTCTCCGAGCTCCAACTGCATCTGCGCGGCCAGGAGCTCCTCGCGCAGGCGGCCCTCGTCGTTCATCTCGGCATCGACCGCCTGGGCGAGCTTGCCCAGAACGAACTTGATGCCGCCGATGAGCAGCGAGTCCAGGATGATCACTTCGTGTCCTTGGCGCGCTCGAGCTTCAGGCGGATGTTGACGAAGTTGTACGGCGGCCACGGCCCGGTGTACCGGAACGTCAGCTTGTCGTAGCGCGCGCCCAGCTCCTTCACCTTCTTGTCGAACGCGGCCTCCTGATCGCGGGAGACCAGGAAGGCGGCGTTCAGGATCATCTTGTCGCCGATGGCCTTGTTGGCCCGGGAGGCGACGCTCACGTCGCGGAGCTCGGAGAAGATCTCGGACACGTAGCGCTCGCTGAGGGTGCCGAGCGCGGCATCGACGAGCCGTCCGTACTGGACGCGGGCGAAGTAGGTCGATCCCTTCTGGGTGGCGATCTCGCCCTTGAGCCGGCGCACGTCCTCGTCCTGCTTCTCGATCTCCCGGATCATGACGTCGCGGTCCCAGAGGATCTTGAGGCCGAACTCGAGCTTGTCCTCCATCTTGTTGAGCACGTCGCGAAACGCGTCGTAGGCGCCCCGCAGCAGCTCCACGATGTCGTCGCGGGTCTTGAACACCGTGCCGAAGGACATGGGGATGACGGTGCGCTGGCGCATCACCGCCTCGTTCACCTTCTCGTGGGCCAGCACGTTCTCACGGGTCGGATCGTAGACTTCGAGCGGCGTGTCGGAGACGACTGCGGCGATGTCCTTGTAGTTGATGGTGTGGACCTCGGACGGCTTGGCGCCGATGCCGATGGGACCGAAGCGCTGCGGATCGTCGGCCTGGATGACGCAGTAGACGTACTTCCCGAGGCTATCGCCGCCGGTCTCCGGCGGAGTGGATTTTGCCCGGGCCGGCGATGGGCGACGCGTCTCGACCACGGCCGGCTTCGTCTTCTTCGTCGTACTCCCCCGCATCTTGCCTCCGGTTTTCGAGTTCGCCATGAAGATCCCCCGCCGTCCTAGGGCGCAGCCAGAACTTTCCGAATTTCGCTCAAGAGTTGTTCGGGCAGGCACGGCTTCGTCACGAAGGCGTCACAGCCGGCCGCCCGGGCGCCCTCCGAGTACCCCTCGAGGGCGTGACTGGTCAGGGCCACCACCGGAATCTTCTTCGTCCGCTCGTCGGCTTTGAGCCGTCGCGTGGCCTCCCAGCCGTCGATCCCGGGCAGCGACAGATCCATCACGATCAGGTCGGGCAGGAGGCGGAAGGCCTGATCGAGCGCTTCGTGCCCGTTGCCGGCCTCGGCGACCTGCATCCCGGCGTGCTCGAGATACATCGCGTACATCTCACGGTTGTCCTGGAAGTCGTCCACGAGCAGGACGAGCGGCGGGCGGTCGGCCGTCTTCGTCGTGTCGTCGTTGGTCGCTCGCCGCGATCGCTTCATCAGCGCTTCAGGCTCCTGGGCACGGAGAGGGTGAAGGTCGAGCCCTTGCCGACCTTGCTCGTCAGCGTGAGTTGGCCGCCGAGCATCGTCACCAGGCGCCGGGAGATGCTGAGGCCGAGGCCGGCGCCGCCGAAGGCGCGCGTCGACGAGGAGTCGGCCTGCGTGAAGTCCTCGAAGATCCGCGCCTGGTCTTCGTCGGCGATGCCGATGCCGGTGTCGCTGACGGCGATGACCGCGCGATCGCTCGCCCGATCGTAGCTGGCCGCGATCTTCACCCAGCCCTCCGGCGTGAACTTCAGCGCGTTGGTCAGGAGGTTGATGACGACCTGTTTGACCTTGGCCCGGTCGGTCTGCACCAGCGGCAGGTCGGCATTGATCTCGCGCATGAGCGTGAGCTTGGTGCGCGAGACGATCGGCTCCACCTCGGCGACGATCTCGCCGACGAGGTCGGCGATGGCGCAGTCGCCCACGTGGATCGGCATCTTGCCGGCCTCGATACGGGAAATGTCGAGGATGTCGTTGATGAGCGCGAGCAGGTGCTGGGCCGACGAATCGATGCGACTGAGGCTCTTCCGTTGGGGCGGAGGCACCTCGCCGCTGATGCCCTGGAGCAGCATGTTCGTGTAGCCGAGGATGGCGTTGAGCGGCGTCCGGAACTCGTGGGACATGTTCGCCAGGAACTGCGACTTGAGGGCCGACGCCTGCTCGAGCTGGAAGGCCTGGCGGCGCAGCAGCTCGTTCTGCCTGACCAGCTCGGCGGTGGCTTCGCGGACCTTGTCCTCGAGCTGCTCGGAGGCGCGCTTGAGCTCGGCGTAGAGTCGCTCGCGCTCGCGCGCCTGGGTCAGGTCGTGGAGGATGGTCACGATGCCGATCAGCTCACCCTGCTGGGAGAAGACCTTGCCGGCCACGGCCTCGACCGGGAACGATTCGCCGGTCTCCGGGTTCACGAGGCCGATCTCCCCCGTGTGCCGGATCGTGCCACTGGCGAAGAGCACGTTGGCGTGGAACGAGGAGAAGTGCGCGTCGTTCGACTGCACGCGCACGAGGACCTCGCTGGCCGCCTCGCTGGCGGCGGCGAAGAGCATCTCGGCCGGCGCGTTCATCAGCAGCGTCACGCCGCCGGGATCGGTGACCAGGATGGGATCGGCCACCGAATCGATGATGAGGTCGAGTCGGTCGCGCTCGGCCCGGACCTCTTCCTCGACCAGCCGGAGCTTCCGGTAGTTCTCCTCCATCTCCTCGGCGGCGCGGCGCAGGTCCATGACGTTGCGGAGGACCGAGACGACCACGACGTTGCCGGTGGGCTCGTGGGTGACGGCGCTGATCAGCTCGAAGAGGAGGTCGGAGCCATCGACGGGGTCGACGAGCAGCAGCTCGCGGCGCTGCATCTCCGTGCGCTGGATGGCCCGTCCGGTGAGCGCCGCCGAGAACAGCATGTTGTTGAGCGCGATCGCGCGGCGCCGGCCCTCGCTCTCGCGCTCGGTCGCCACCAGCAGCGCCTCGGCGCGGGCGTTGGCGAGGACGACCCGGCCCTCGACGTCGGTCAGCAAGATCGGATCGGGGACCGTGTTGATCATGCCCTGCACGAGGGCGAGCTCGCCCTCCAGCCGGCGATGGGCGGCGGCCCGCTGCTCGACGGCGCGCAGGCGCGTGAGGTGCCGGCCGAGGATCCCGGCGAGCCACGTCGCCTCGCGCACGGCGTCGGGCGTAGCCGGGCTCAACAAGATGAGCCCCGGGGCCTCGCTGCCCTCCTCGCCGGAGTGACCGAGCGGGAGAACCAGGAACGGGGCCGATCCGCTCAGCGGAGGTCGGCGCAGGCGCGGCCCGAACGTCGACGGAGACAGCTGGATCGGCCGGGGCGTCCGCAAGGCCGCGACCAGCGGATGATCGCGCTGATCGAGCGAGATCGTCATCCGCGAGATCGTGGACGGAGCCCCACCGTACACCGCCACCGCACCGAGCTCGTTGGCATCATGATCGACGAGGAAGCACGCGGCCCGCCGCACGCCCACGAGATCGCCCAGCCATTCGAGCGACCACAGCGCGCACTCGTGGACGACCTCACACTTGAGCAGAAACTCGGCCAGCGCGAGCCTTGCGTCGCTCCGGCCGGTCGGGCCGGGGGTCGCGCGAATCGCGACGGATCGATTCACCGATTAGACCTGCGCTGGACGCCGCTGCCTTCTGCCATTGGAGCTCGCGGAGCTCGCGGCGAGCTGAGCACGCAGCGCCGCGTTTTCCTCGATGAGCGCTTCCTGGCTGCGGTTGTCGACGGCGTGGCGCGAGGCCGGGACGACCTGCCCGACGGCTTCCGAGTACTTCAGGTAGGTGTCGATGGACGCCACCACGACCCGCGCTTCGACGGTGATCAGGTCGATGCCGACGAGGGAGACCCGGACCCAGGCGTCGATGACGATGCCCTTGTCCAAGACGCGATCGAGAACATCGATGAGACTCGTGCCGCCGGCTGTGCGTTCAACGGGCATTGCTCATCCTCCTGCGTCCTTAGGTCTCCGGCTCCTGCTGCTCCGTCGCGCGGGGGGGTGGGGCGGGGCCGGCGACGCAGTGAGCAGAGCCACCTTTCGCTCGAGTTCCTTCACTTGCTTCCGGAGCTCCTCGGAATTGCTGCCATCCCGACCGGGTGACAGATGTCGGTCGTATTTCCACCAGTCGAGGCCGATTTCCTGTGCCTTGTCGATCGAGCAGATGATCAGGCGGATGCGGATGGTCAGGAGCTCCACTTCCGCCAGAGAGACCTTGATGTCACCCGCGACCGCCAACCCCTTGTCCAGGACGCGATCGAGGACGTCGACGAGGCCACTGACGCGATGACTGTTGGTCGGCGCCGTAAGGTCTTTCATCACAGACAGAGAAGGTAAGTATGGCACGAATGCCCGTCCGGGAAAGGGGGGAAAGTTTTGTAGGGGGATACGCGCATAGGCAAAATTTTTCCCCACGCGGCGTGGCAGTCGGCTTGCTCCCCTGGGAAGCGTGCCTCGTTCGCTCCTGGTCCTGGCCGGCAGCGCTCTGATCGTCGCTGCGCTCTACTTCGCGCGCGCCATCCTCCTTCCCATCGCCCTCGCCGAGTCCGGCGACCGGCCGCCTGACTCGCGCGCCCAGCGTTCAGACCGCGCGCTCCATGATCTGGTGGCGTGCGCGGTCGTCTTCTTCCAACCACAGTGCGTCCACGGCAGCCCTTCCCGGTCCCGCCAGGAAGATCAGGAGGCCGCCGATGAGCTCCAGGCTGACGATGAGCGGCCCGGCGATCCCGGGCATCGGAATCCCCATGTTCTCGAAGTTGCCAACCACCGTGGCCATGCCGCTGCTCATCTTGCCCCAGCCCGCCACGATAGCCTCCTCCCTTTCGAAACGTCGTGAGCAAAAGACGTGCTGGAGACCATCGCGTGAGCGCGCCGGGAGGCGTGTCGGGGCAGAACTCGCCGTATCCATTAGAATACGTTCGCGATGAAGCTCGCGATCGATGGGCGCCCCGTCGAGGTGCCGGACGGCGCGACCGTGCTGGATGCGGTCAACGCGCTGGGCATCCCGCTGCCCCAGCTCTGCAAGGACCCCGACCGCAGTCCGCTCGGCGCCTGCCGCACCTGCCTCGTCCAGGTCGAGGGCCAGCGGGGTACGCCGGCGGCGTGTCATCTGCCAGCGCGGGATGGAATGGCCGTGAGCACGACGCATCCGGAGGTCGTGCGCGTTCGGCAGACCGTGCTCGATCTCACGCGCTCGATGCTGACGTCGGGATCTGGCCGAGACAGCTTCGGTCAGCTCGGCCGGGCCTGCGAACGTCATGGCGTCAGGAACGGGTCGTTCGCGTCACTCCACCAGTTCGAGCCCGACGACACCAAGTCGTTCTTCGTCCTGGACCGCGAGGCGTGCATCCTCTGCGGCCGCTGCACGGTCGCCTGCGACGACGTCCAGCAGATCGGCGCGATCGCGATGCTCGGGCGCGGCCACGCGATGAAGGTCGGCGTGTTCGGCGATGGCACCATGGCGTCGTCGGTCTGCACGTCGTGCGGCCAGTGCGTGGCGACGTGTCCGACGGGCGCGCTCAGGTCGAAGGAGGCGCCGGCGCCGATCGACCGGCGCGTCGAGACCACGTGCCCCTATTGTGGCGTGGGCTGCGGGATCGGCGTGGACGTCCGCGCCGATGGTCGACTCGCGGTCATGGCCGACGACGCTCCCGCCAACCGCTCGAGCCTGGGCACGCTGTGCGTGAAGGGCCGCTTCGGGACCGGGTTCGTCCACGCGCGCGATCGCATCACGACGCCGCTCGTGAAGGTCGACGGCCGCTGGCGCGAGGCCTCGTGGGACGAGGCGCTCGACCTCGCCGCCGATGGGCTCGCGCGCCATCATCGCCGGTTCGGTGCGCTGGCCAGCGCCAAGGCGACCAACGAGGACGGCTACGTCATGCAGAAGTTCGTGCGCGCCGTAATGGGCACGAACAACGTCGATCACTGCACGCGCCTCTGTCACTCCCCGTCGGTGGAGGCGATGCTCGTCTCGATGGGCTCGGGCGCCACGTCGAACTCGTACGTCGACTACGAGGAGGCCGGCTGCGTCATGGTCGTGGGCGCCGACGCCTCCGCGAATCATCCCGTCATCGCGATTCGCTTCCGGCGCGCGATGCACCACGGTGCGCGCATCGTCGTCATCAACCCCAAGCGCATCGAGCTGGTCAACCAGGCCGATCTCTGGATCGCCCAGCGACCGGGCACGGACGTGACCCTCTTCAACGCGATGGCGAAGGTGATCCTCGACGAGGGCCTGGCCAATCTGGACTTCGTCCGCGCGCGCACCGAAGGGTTCGAGACCTGGCGGCAGTCGCTCGAGCCGTTCACGCTCGAGCAGGCCGAGCGCGTCACCGGCGTGCCGAAACGGGACATCGCCCAGGCCGCGCGCTGGTACGCCAGGCCCCCGTTCGCCGGCTCCTGCCTGGTGTGGGGGATGGGCATCACCCAGCACGTCAACGGCATTCACAACGCGCACACGCTGTTGAACCTCTCGCTCGTCACCGGCCAGCTCGGATTTCCCGGCGCGGGAATCTCCCCGCTGCGCGGGCAGAACAACGTCCAGGGGTGCGGTGACGCGGGCTGTATCCCGACCAACCTTCCCGGCTACCAGAGCTATGGCGCGGAGACGCTGGCGAAGTTCGAGCGCGCGTGGGGCGTGCGGCCGCCGGACACGCCGGGCCTCGTCGTGACCGACATGATCGAGGGGTGTCTCAGCGGCGACGTGCGGGCGATGTACGTGGTCGGCGAGAATCCGTTGCTCTCCGAGCCCGATCTGCATCATGCCGAGAAGGCCATCGGCCAGCTCGACTGGCTCGTGGTGCAGGACCTCTTCATGCACGAGACGGCCGAGCGCGCTCACGTGTTCCTGCCCGCCGCTGCTTTCGCCGAGAAGGAAGGGACGTTCACCAACTCCGAGCGGCGCGTTCAGCGCGTGCGCAAGGCGCTGGAGCCCCGGGGCCAGGCGCGGGCCGACTGGTGGATCACCAGCGAGCTGGCCAAGCGGGTGGCGCGCCGATTGGGCGTGCGCGTGGACGGCCAGTTCGACTACGCGAACGCCGCCGACGTCTTCGACGAGATGGCGCGGCTGACGCCGTTCCTCGGAGGAATCTCCCACGCGCGCCTCGACCGTGAAGGCGGGTTGCAGTGGCCCTGCCCGACGGCCGATCATCCCGGGACGCGCTTCCTCTACGCCGAGTCGTTCCCGCGCGGGAAGGGGAAGTTCGTTCCGGCGATCCAGACGGTGGAAGCCGCCGAGCTGCCGGATCCCGACTATCCGCTCATCCTCAACACGGGCCGCCTGCTGTACCACTGGCACGGCGGCACGATCACGCGCCGGGTCGAGGGCCTGCTGGCGCTCGCGCCGCGGCTCGAGGTGGCGATCCATCCGGTCGATGCCGCACGCCTCGGCATCGGTGACGGGGACGGTGTGCGCGTGACGTCGCGGCGAGGCGAGCTGACGGGAGACGCGCGCGTGTCCTCCGACGTGCGGCCGGGCGCGATCTTCGTGCCGTTCGTCAAGCTCCAGGACTCGGCGGCCAACTTCCTGACGAACGCGGCGTTCGATCCAGCGTCGAAGATCCCCGAGTACAAGGTGTGCGCCGTGAAGGTGGAGTTGCTTGCTGCGTCGCACCCCGCGCAATCGGGGGGGCAACGTCCATGATGGCTTCCGGAACCGTGTCGCACCCCGCGCAATCGGGGGGGCAGTTGGGGGGGATGTCTCATCCCCCCCAACCTTCATGATCAAACCCCTCGATACCGTCCTCGCGCAATTCCCGCGCGAGCGTCAGTGGCTCCTTCCCGCCCTCCAGGCCGTCCAGCATGCTCACGGCTGGCTCAGCGAAGACGCGCTGACCCAGGTCGCCGCGCACCTCCGCGTGCCCGCCACCGAGGTGTACGGCGTGGCCACGCACTTTCCCGAGCTCCATCTGGCGCCCCACGGCCGTCATCACGTGCGCGTGTGCACCGGAGTATCCTGCGCGCTTCTCGGCGGACGCCAGCTCCTCGCGAAACTCACGCAGCGCTTCGACGCGGCACCGGGTGCATCGGGCGCCGACCGTGAGGTGACCCTGGAGGCCGCCGACTGCTTCTTCGCGTGCTCGATGGCGCCTGCGATCGAGGTGGACGGTGAGTACCGTGGCCGCGTGAGCGAATCTCAGTTCGCCGACCTCGAGAGCTGGTTCAGCCACCGCCGGCGTCACGGCAGCCCGTCTCCGATGCTGGCCATGGAATCCGCCGTCCCGAAAGCGACCGCGTCCGCCCGGGCTGCGCTCGCCGATCTGGCCACGCTCGCCCACGCCAAGCGCGGCTTCGGGATCCGCGTGATCGTGCAGACCGGTACTTGCGGTCGGTCGGTCGGCGCCGACACGTTGCTCGAGCCGCTGCGTGCAGGGATCAACGAGCGCGGGCTCGACGCGGATCTGATCGAAGGCGCCTGCAACGGCATGTGCTACGCCGCGCCGCTCGTCGAGATCGTGACACCGGAATCCGCGCGCTTCGTGGTCGAGCGGCTCCAGCGCGCGCGCGTGCCGGCGCTGCTCGACGCGCTGGCAGGCGAGCCGGCGACGTGGCCCGCCGCGGGGATGATCCCGCTCGCCACCCATCCGTTCTTCAAGAGCCAGCACCGGGTGTTGCTGGCGCGGGCCGGCGCCGTCGATCCCGACAGCCTCGACGATGCCCTCGTTCACGGCGCCTACTCGACGCTGGCCCGCGCGCTCGACGGATCTCCCGACGACGTGATCGCGCAGGTGAAGGCATCGGGGCTCCAGGGCCGGGGCGGGGCGTTCTTTCCCACCGCGCTCAAGTGGGAGGCGTGCCGCAAGGCAGCGGGCGAGCCGAAATACATGGTGATGAACGGCGAGGAGGGCGAGCCGGGCATCTTCAAGGACCGCCACCTGATGGAGGGCGATCCGCATCAGATCCTCGAGGGCGTGTTGCTCGCCGCTTACGCGGCCGGGGCCAGCCGGGCCATCCTTTATATACACGGCGAGGCCGACCTCTCGGCCCAGCGCCTCAACTGGGCCGTGGTAGAGGCTCGCGCGGCCACCCTCGTCGGCGAGCGCGTGCTCGGAAGCGGCTTTCGCTGCGAGGTCGAGATTCGTCGCGGCGCCGGCGGCTTCGTCCTGGGCGAGGAGACCGCGCTCCTCGAGTCGATCGAGGGACGCCGGGCTCAGCCGCGAACGCGGCCGCCGTTTCCTGTCGAGGCCGGTCTGTGGGGCCGGCCCACCGTCATCAACAACGTCGAGACGCTGAGCGCGATCCCCACCATCGTCGCCCGCGGCGGCGCCGCCTTCGCCGCGCTCGGCACCTCGAGCGCCCCGGGAACGAAGGTGTTCGGCATTTCGGGTCCGGTTCGCCGCCCGGGTGTGGTCGAGACAAAGAATGGCGTCACGCTGAATCAGTTGTTGCGCGACCTCGCCGGCGGGAGCCTCGACGGCCGGCCGCTCAAGGGGGCGCTGGTCGGCGGGCCGTCGGGCAGCGTCGTGCCGGCCACGCTCTTCGACGTGGCCATGGAGCCACGCGGGCGAGTGTCGCCGGGGACGGGCGGGATCGTCGCGGTGCCCGCCGGCGCCTCGATCATCGACATCGTCAAGACGCTGCTCGCGTTCAACGCGCGCGAGTCGTGCGGCAAATGCACGCCGTGCCGGGAAGGGCTGCCCCGCCTGCTCGCGCTCCTCGACGAGGGCGACAGCGAGCAGAAGATCCGCGAGCTCGGCGAGACGATCCAGCTCGCGTCGTTGTGCGGCCTCGGCCAGGCCGCGCCGATCGCGGTGCAGAAAGGGTTCGAGAGCTTCGGCGACGAGCTGCGCGGCCGGCGATGAGCGATCGCCTGGTGTGGTCGCTGATCGCGGTGCTGTCGGCCGCGGTCGTGGGGGCGGTCGCCGTGCTCCTGATGGGCCGCGCCCCAGTGGCCAGCGGCCTCGACGTCTCGGGGCTGCCGAAGCTCAACGCCATGCTCAACGGCGGCAGCGCCGTCCTGCTCGCCGCCGGCTACGTCTTCATCCGGCGCCGGTGGATCGCCGCGCACCTGGCGTGCATGCTGAGCGCGTTCGGCCTGTCGATTCTCTTCCTGATCTCTTACGTCGTGTACCACTTCCACGCGGGCTCACGGCCGTTCACCGGCCAGGGCCTAGTCCGCCCGCTGTACTTCGGCCTGCTCCTCACGCACGTGGTGCTGGCTGCCGCCATCGTCCCGCTCGCGCTCACGACGATCTGGCGGGCGTTGACCGGGCGCTTCGACCGCCACCGGAGGATCGCACGCTGGACGCTCCCGATCTGGCTCTACGTCTCGGTCACCGGCGTCGTCATCTACTGGATGCTCTATCGCTGGTGAGGTATCGGGAGGAACGTCGCCGCTTCACCCGTGTCGCTCGCGCTTCAGCTTGGCGTAGCACTCGAGGTGGACCGCAGCGCGGTGGGTTCGAAAGTGCGACACCAAGTGGTAATGCTCTTCGTGCAGATCCACCGGCTCTCCACACAGCCCGCAGGTCGAACTCCACCTGTCCTCGCCTGACTCTGGCACGACGCTCCTCCTCGCCGATGACCTCGCAGCACGTCGGCGTTCTACGAATTGGCGCACGCTGACCTGCGCGCATTTGCCCCCGCCGGCCCGAGCCGGCGGGGGCACGTTGCAAGGCGCGGTCGCCTGACGCCTCTCTAGCACTACTGTGTCACTAAGTTAGTGTCGGGTTGATGACCGCACGCGAGACACGGCCGGCCTCGGGCCAACGCCCAGGCGAGGAGCCGGTACATCGTCGCGATGGAGTCGGGCGCGTGCCGTTCAGGACGCACGGGGAGCGCCCCGCGGGATGAAACGTTTGGGTAGGCGAGGGGCCGGGAGGAAGGCGAGAGACTCAGGGGGGAAATGCGTGAGCCGCTCGGCGGCGAGGAATGCGTACGCCGCGATGCAGAGCGAGGCGTGATGATGGAAGCCGCGCCAGCCCCGGCCTTCGAAGTGATCCAGCCCCAGCTCGTCCTTCAGCTCTTGGTAGTCCCGCTCGATGCGCCAGCGCAACATCGCCAGGCGGACCAAGTCGATCGAGGTCGCCGTCGGTGGCAGCGTGGAGAGCCAATACTTGATCGGCGCAGCTTCCCCCCGCGGCCATTCGATGAGCAGCCACTCTTCGAGCCGGGGTGTCGAGCGCCAGTCGTCGCGATGCGCGGGCCGGACGCGGACCGCCGCGAAGCGCGACCGCATCGCGCCGCGCGTGCCTGCGCGCCAGGTCACGGTGCGCCAAGCCCGCGCCGGCAGGTGCTGAGCCAGGGCCCGTACGCTGAGTGGCCGATGCCGCCCGGTGCGGCGGACCAGTGTCGGCGGTCGGCCGTGTCCTCGATACTTCGGCGGGGGCAGCGGCGCGCGGCCGGGCGCCCACACGGTCGTCTCGGTGCTGATGCCGACGACGTACGGAATCGCCTGCGCGGTCAGTGCCTCGCGAAAGGCGGTGACCACGCCATAGCCGGCATCCGCGACGACCGGTGCGGCCGGCACGCCCTCGGCCGCGATCTGCGCCACCTGCTCAAGCGCGATCTGCCATTTGGTGCGGAACTCGATGGCATCGGGGACGCCCGCCGCCCGGCGGCGGCGCCGGTCCTGCGCCCACGTCTCAGGCAAATACAGCCGGTAGGCGACCGGAACACTCGCGCGCTCGTGAGCCCACGAGAGGCTTACCGCCACCTGGCAGTTGTCCTGTTTGCCAAGCACGCCGCAATATTGGCGGGCCACGCCCACCGAGTGGCGGCCCTTCTTGGGCATGCCGGTGTCGTCGACGACCCACGCCGCCACCGGGCCGTGTCGCTCCAGGGCCGCCAGCACGGTCTCACGGGCCGCGCGCAGGACGGCGCCATCGTCCCAGGCGGCATTGGCGACGAAGTGATGCATCGACTGATGGCGCGCGCGCACGTGGCGCGGATCGACGCGCGCGGCCATCGGCTCGATGCTCTTCCGCTCCCCGGGCAAACAGAGCCCGGTGACATAGGCCCGCAGGGGGCCGTGCCGATCCCGATGGCCGAGGGCCGTGCTGAGACGCTCAACATACGCGTGAAACCGCTGGGCGCGGGCGGTCCCGAGGTTGGGCATACGTGGATGCTGCCAGCGTATCCCAGGAATCCTCTAATTTTATTGACACAGTAGTGCTAGAGGCTGCGAAGGAAATTTAGCAGGTCCTGCTTGTGCCGCTCGTCGAGCTTGTTGAAGTTATGGATCACCGCGTTCGCCTCCGACGGCCCGAATTGCGAGTTCCCCGCGTTCTTGTGCGCCTGGATCGCCTCGAGCAGGTCAGTCGTCCGCCCATCGTGCAGGAAGAAGATGCGCTGGCCCAGGCCCCAGAGCGGCGCGCTGCGGAACTCGTCGCCCTGGGCTTGTCCCTGGATGATGTCGTCGGCCAGCCCCGGGCCCATTTTGTGGACCAAGAGATCCGAGAAGAGGTTGGCGGGTTGGTTGCTGAGCGCCTCCACCGTTGCGTTGCCGGTGGTGAGCGTCGGCGTGTGACAGAGGGCACATCCCACTTTCACGAACAAATCGCGTCCGTGACCGATGGAATAGACGCCGCCGGGCGTCGTGAGGGAAGGGGTGGGCGGCGCCAGGAAGCGCATGAAGAAGGCGAACTTCTCGATCCCGTTCAATCCGCCAGGGGTCGCGGTGGCTTCGGTGTTGGTGACGTCGTTCGGGATGGTCGCGAACTGGCACGCCGGATTTTCCTCGCGCTCCGTCGGAAACATCTCATTGCTGATTCCCATTTCGACGGCGTACGCGAGGCCGGCGTTGAGCAACAGGGATTTATTCTGGGCCTTCCAGCCAAACCGGGAGATCGTTCCGTCGACGCTATTGTGGTTGGCGCGGCCGGCGATGCCCTGGTGCTTCTTGATCGTGGAGTTGGCGGCCTGATTGGCGAGGATCGCGCGGTCAGGAATGTTCTCGATCAGACCCGCGCCAAAGAGATTCGCCGGAAGTCTGAAGACCAGGTTGTTGGTCGCGGCCGCCGCGTCGAAGTCGGGCAGAGCCAGGACGCAGCCGCCCGCTCCCGTCCGCCCGGTGATGGTGGCCGTGTTTTTCACGCCGCCATCCCGGCTTCCGTCTGGCTTGAACTTGAAATGGGCTTGTTGCACCGGTCCGTTCAGCCTGAGGAAGAAGGGGACACGGTCGGTGCCGCCGTCCTTCGAGGCGAAGGCCACTTGCGGATTCACGAACGGGCTGGTGCCCCCGGTGGCCGGCTGGCTATGGCAGCCGACACAGCTGTCGAGGTTCATGCGCGGCCCGAGTCCATCGGCCACGCCCTCGGCACCTTCGAACTCCGTCTTTGCGTCTGCGAAGAACTCGAGTTCCCGGGCGGTCAGCCCGACGATAGGACCACCACCGCCCGGCATTCCACCGCGCACGCCAGGGTCACGCGCGGGTGTTACCGGATGCCGCTCATGCTCCCGATCTCGGCCGTGACCATCCTCGGCCTGAGTGGGCCGGACGGAGGCCCAGCACCCGACGAGTACGACAGACACGATTACTGCCAGATACATCCAGCGCTTCAATGTGTAAAAGTCCATGCGTCTTTCTCCATGTAAGAACGATGAGGGTATGAACGATGAGTGCGTTCGTTCGATGGGATGAATGAGTGCGGCCACCTGCCGATCAAAACGGGCGTCGCGCCGGTCGCGATCATCACCAGGACCTCGAGGTATGAATGGATGAATGCGAAGCTCTGGGTGGTCGCCGTTGTCACGTCGAGATTGAGAGGACGACGCGCGCGCGTCGCACGGTACATAGACGTTCCTTTCCTCCTTTCTCCGCCTCGCCCGAGGGCGCGGGTGGTTGATACGTCATCGCATCGGTGACGTCGCGTCTCGCAAACCGGAGCCGGACTTCGACAGGCCGGCGCGGATTCGAGAGACCTGGTGAGCTGGCCGTGGCCAGCACACCGATGCCGGGGAACCGCAGGCGACTTCAGTCGAGGAAAACTACGATGCGGGCGGGGCTCGGGCGCTTCGTGCGGAAGGATTGGCGAGATCGCCACCCATGTCGTCGGCGAGCAGCACGACGGCAACGATCTCGATACCCAGGCCCTCGGTGAGGGCGACGTAGCTGATGATGGCCAGGAGGCTCAGGAGCGCAAGAATCTCGCCGTTGAGTTCGGCGTCGTAGAAACCGTCCGTCCAGGCCTCGTACGTGCTCGCCCACGCGAACGGCAGCACGACGAGGAGGCCGAGGAGGACGACGATGAGTGCGAGAGTGCGGCGCATCGTGCTTGAATCCCACGCAAGGACCGTGCCGCACCTGAAATTGTGAGCGTCCGCGGCCTGTGCGGCGTGGCGCGGTATCGCCAGGTGATGAAGTCGTCGACTTCGCCGACACCGCCCCGCGAGTGACCGCACCCGTCGCGCCCTCATCGCTCTGCGTGAAGAACGGCGACTCCCGTGCGCCGTGTCAGTTCACACCTCGCCCAGCCTGAGCAGCACGAGCGAACGGCCCGCGATCTCGCAGGTGTCGCCCCCGCGCAGGGACGGCCGGTTCGATTTCCCCGTCGCCTCGCGTGTGTCGAGCTGCGTCTCCCACGTGAGTCCCGGCTTGTGCGCGGGTAGGACGAAGCTCAGCGGCTCCCAGTAGGCGTTGATCAGGAGCAGCAGGGTGTCGTCGGTCAGGGGCTGACCATGAGCGTCGACCTCGTCGAGCGCGTCACCGCCCAGACGAAGGCCGAAACTCCGCGTCAGTGGATTGGTCCAGTCCTCCTCGGTCATCTCCTTGCCGTCCGGGCGAAACCAGGTGAGGTCCTTCACTTCCGCGCCGCGAACGCGGCGGCCGTAGAAGAACTTGCCGCGGCGGAACACCGGATGATGCTTGCGAAGCCGGATGACCTCCTTCGTGAACTCGAGCATGTTTCGCGCGGCCGGTTGGAGGCTCCAATCCACCCAGGACAGCTCGTTGTCCTGGCAGTACGCATTGTTGTTGCCTTGCTGCGTGCGTCTCAGCTCGTCGCCGTGGAGCAGCATGGGCACGCCGAGCGAGAACATCAGCGTGGCGAGGAAGGTGCGTTTGGCCCGCTCCCGCTGATCGAGGATCCCAGGGTCGTCGGTGGGCCCTTCGGCGCCGCGGTTCCACGAGAGATTGTGGTCGTTGCCGTCGCGATTGTCCTCGCCGTTGGCCTCGTTGTGCTTCTCGTTGTACGAGACCAGATCGTTCAGCGTGAACCCGTCGTGGGCGGTGACGAAGTTGACGGACGCCCACGGCCGGCGGCCGCCACGGCCGTACAGATCGCTGGAGCCGGTCAACCGGTAGGCCATGGAGCTCGCCTGGTTCTCGTCGCTCTTCCAGAACGACCGCACCGTATCCCGGTAGATCCCGTTCCACTCGGCCCACAGCACGGGGAACTTGCCGACCTGATAGCCGCCGTCGCCGAGGTCCCACGGCTCGGCGATCAGCTTCACCTGAGAGATCAGCGGGTCCTGGTGGATGATGTCGAAGAAGGAGCCGAGGCGGTCCACCTCGTGCAGCTCGCGCGCGAGCGTCGACGCGAGATCGAAGCGAAAGCCGTCCACGTGCATCTCCTGGATCCAGTAGCGGAGGCTGTCCATGATGAGCTGCAGCGTGCGCGGGTGGAGCATGTTCAGCGTGTTGCCCGTCCCGGTGAAGTCCATGTAATAGCGGCGATCGGCGGTGAGGCGGTAATAGGAGGCGTTGTCGATGCCGCGGAACGACAGCGTCGGGCCGAGCTGGTTGCCCTCGGCTGTGTGGTTGTAGACGACGTCGAGGATCACCTCGATGCCGGCCTCGTGGAGCGCCCGCACCATTGTCTTGAACTCGCTGACCTGACGGCCCGGCCGTCCGGCGGCCGCATAGCGGCCTTCCGGCGCGAAAAAACCAATGGAGTTGTAGCCCCAGTAGTTGTGGAGCTCGCGGTCGAGCAGGCGCTGGTCCTGAACGAAGGCGTGGACGGGCATCAGCTCGATGGCGGTGATGCCGAGGGACTTCAGATACTCGATGATGGGCGCCGAGGCGAGACCGGCATACGTGCCGCGCAGGTTCTCCGGCACATCGGGATGGCGCATGGTCAGGCCCTTCACGTGCGCCTCGTAGATGATGGTCTCGCGCCACGGGATCCTCGGCGCTCGATCGGCGCCCCACGTGAACGCGGTGTCGATGACCACCGACTTCGGCATGAAGGGTGCGCTGTCGAGGTCGTCGCAGGCGAGGTCGGCTAGGGGATCGCCAACCTTGTACCCGAACAGCTCGTCGCTCCAGGTGATCTCGCCTTCGATCGCTCGCGCGTACGGATCGAGGAGCAGCTTGGCCGGGTTGAACCGGTGGCCCTGATGGGGCTCCCACGGCCCCTTGACTCGATAGCCATACCGGATTCCGGGGCGCGCCTCTGGCAGGTAGATGTGCCAGACGTGCTCGGTCTGCTCGCGGATCGG